>JAUVKW010000182.1 GCA_030596025.1 Bacteroidota bacterium
CTGTAGCAAAGTTTGCAGCTTCCGGAAAGAAAATACGGAAAAAAGACCTTGGAGCGATGATCATGAACTATGGTTATGTTTATGTAGCTCAAATTGCTATGGGGGCCAGCAAGTCACAAACATTGAAGGCGATACGAGAAGCTGAAGCTTATCCGGGGCCTTCTCTCATCATTGCCTATTCTCCATGTATCAATCATGGCTTAAGGATGGGAATGGGAAAAACCCAGGAAGAAGAAAAAAGAGCTGTTGAAGCCGGATACTGGCAACTGTATAGATATAATCCTGTATTGGAAGAGGAAGGAAAAAATCCATTCCAACTTGATTCTAAGGAACCTGACTGGACACGGTTCCAGGAGTTTCTTGACGGAGAAGTCAGGTACTCCTCTCTTAAGAGGACTTTCCCTGCTGAAGCTGAAGTATTATTTTCTGCGGCAGAAGAGGATGCTAAGAGGAGATATAGAAGCTATCTCAGAATGGCAGCAATGGATTATTCTAAAGAATAGATGGCCTTTGGGGATAATACCATTTATTTTGTGCCAAAATTAAAGGTTCCTCCTAAGAACAAGCTGATTTTATGGTAATTGAGGCTCATTGTTTTTTCACGAGTGCCCTGTAAAGGTGCGTTTTCTACTGTATTGTATTCCACCGGGTTAGTCATATTGATGAGTTGTAGCTGCTTATTGTTGCTACCATATGAATATTGCATCCCGGCAATAATATTTAATTTTAAAATTGTTATCTGTCCTCCACCAGTAATATGATATACATTATAATTAAGATCCTGTAACCGTTTATAGTTAGTGAGTTCGCCATAATCCAGATTCTTGAGGTAATTGAAATCGGTCCTGAATCCGGTAAGAATCAGTATATCTTCTGAAACATCCCATCTGTACCCCAGGGCCACATTAACGACTGATTTAGCGCCGTATGCGTAACTTAACCAGTCTTTGGTTTCTAATTTTTCATAGTTTTCCTGAGTAGTAATGCTTGGGTTTTCATTGGCCTTGACCAATTTGTATGGAGTGATTTCATTAAAATATTCGATGGTGGCAAAGTATGTCTGTTTTTTATCTAAATTATCATAGGTAAAACCGAATGCTATGGATAATGGGTTTTTCATACTGACACGTAATTCATTTTTGATTTGGGTATCAATTATCAGCATATCCGGCAAGAATAAATTTCCATTCGGATCACTTATGTTACTCTGTTTAATTTTTCCGGATGAGACTTTACCACCTGAGAAAAGTCCAACCGACGGAGTTGTTATATTGATGCCTATTCCTAATCTTTCGGGTTTATAGTTAAGGCCTAACTTCCAGACAAGCCTGTTATTATTAAACTTGACATATTCAATGTTCTGAGCTGTTGCGCTATAAAATGGTACAGCCAGGTTGTTATTGTCGACCGTATCAGTAAGGGGATATGCTTCGATATCCAGCATGTATTGGTATTCAAGGTTTTTTATTGATAAGAACATGCTCATGCCAACCGAAAGTGCGTCATCAATTTTATATGACCCTCCAAAGCCGATCCAGTCATCTCTGAAATATTGACTTGTTCTGAATGTTCCGATATATCTTTCTTTTCCTGAAAGATTTGTTAAGATATCAATTGTTTTGTCTTCTGCATGAGCCATTTCCATATCCAGAAATTCATTGTTCAGAACGGCAAATTCGAGACTAAGACGTTTATTGTTTTTGGGCTGGACAAGATAAGATATAAACCTGGGTTGAAGCTGGAATTTAGATTCTTTTAGATTAATATCATTACCCAATGCGTTTTTATAATTTAAAAATTCTATTGAGAAAAGGCTGGCATTAATAGAGAGCTTCGACGTTTCGATTTCTGAGATGTTTGCAGGGTTATAATAGATGGCACTGACACCGGTACCGCCTCCAACAACGGCTCCTGCCAGCAATGAAGCCTCTTCATTGAAATTGTGTGACCAGTATCTGTTTGTCTGGCCATAAGACTGATAAGATAAGCAGTTTACTAAAATAAAAATAGAAATGTTGTATATCAGCTTAGTGTAGGGTCGTTTTCTCACAGTGTTTCTACCAGTTATTTCAGGTTTATATTAATTGCATTCATTAATTCGTGATTTTAAATATTCAAGGTATATTGAATCAAAATGGTTCTCATTTCTTCAGCTTTCAAAGGCCTTAATGAGTAGGTTCGATTCATGAAATTATTGCTGATGATTGCTATTTTGTGCATCTTGTTGAATTTATAACTGACTCTTCCGTCCATTATTGCATTCCCATTATTATGGTTGTAAAAGTAATCCATATACAATATTGGTTGCAGTGATCCCCCCGATTGTAATGTTGCTTTTTCAAAATCCTCAATGGCTTTGTCGAGATTTTCTATTTTACTATAATATTTAATGCTAAAACCGAATGCCCAATTTTTATAGCTATACTCTATGTCTCCTTTTAGTGTATGTAAAAATCGGTATTTAAGGATATTATTACTTGGGTCGATACTTGTTGATCGGTAACTAAATTCACTGTTTCCACCCGGGTTGTAGTCATGGGCAAAGACATAATCCGGTTCAAGAGTTTTAGGTAAAATATAGTTGTATCCCAAAATAATCCTTACTTTTCCATGTTTACCTGCCTTTGCCATACCTGTATGAGAAATATCAATCCCGGATATTTTTGATTTCCCGGTATTAAGGAATTTAAATCCTGCAATAGCAAAAGTATAATCTGGATCCCAGAACCCAAATAGATACTCAATAGTGTTTATATATTCCTGGGCAAAGAAAGCAATATCAATATAACCAAAATACTTACCAAACTTCAGTCCCTGTTTAATTCCTATTTCAGCATTCCAGCTTGATTCTGGTAAGAGGTCGGGGTTTTCAAAAACAGCAATAGCTCCCATGCTTAACCTTATATATCTTTCAGCAATTGTAGGAAACCTGTATCCTTGTCCATAAGAAGCCCTGAGGTTTGTTTCCTGCAGAAGTTTAATTGTAGCTCCAATTCTGAAGATAGGTTTTGTATCTCTCAAGGTGTCATTTAGTTGGAAGTATTCCAACCTGGCGCCGTAAGATAAATTGATCAGCTGGAATAATTTATGGTTTAACTCGGCATAGGCCGATAAGTTAAATAGTGTATTGTGTGGTGAGCCTGATCCACCGTACATTATTGCATCTGAAGAGGTATATTGTGATGATAATCCCCCAATAAATTCGAGGTTATTTAAGAAGGCATATTCTCTTCTGAACTGATAGTCACCAATGATCATTGTTTGCCGGTTCGACTGGTTATTACTCATTTCATTATCAAGATAGAAAATCCTTGCTTTTAAGCTATGTTTGATCCCGGTTTGTGTATAGTAATTAAAAAAGGGATCAAGGTAAAAATTGGTTATATTTTGTAGGATAGCCGCCCCGGGATAGGTTCGGTAAAACCCTGCCGTATCATCAAGCCAGGCAAGGGCCATGTTTGTGTTATTATGTAAAAAATTTCCATTCACTCCGTAGTTTAATCCTTGAATTTTTTTAGAACGATACCTGAGGTTAAAGTTCAATCGGTATCGTTGCTTTCTCATCTGTTTATCGCTAAAATTACTGATAGTATCAATAACCATAGGGCCTGGTTTTGGCGCACCCTGATATCCGTGGTCGAAGTTCAGATTTGCTCCAACAACAAGATCAAGGTTGCCTATCATTTGGGAGTGGAGCAAGTATGTGCCAGCAATATAAGGGAAATCGTTCCACCATTTGGCTTCTTTATTTTGCGGAGAAGAATAAAAACCGGCATAGGTAGTTATTCTGGTTACCGGTTTAAGTCCAGGGTATTTTGTTCGGATATAGATAGCACCACTAATCGCTGAAGCCCCTGATAACACTGAAGTAGCGCCTTTGATAACTTCAATCTGGTCAATATTTTCTATAGGTATCAAGTCCCATATAGGCCTTCCTGCATCGCCGGAAAGCAAAGGCATCTCATCAATAAAAACAGCTACTTTACTTCCAACACCAAAGGTAAATCCACTTCCTCCACGTATCTGGGCTTCCCCATCAAGGATATTTAACCCGGGGGTTTGATCTAAGGCTGTTTCAATATTGCGTGTGTTTTTACTTTCAATGAGGTCTGCTTTAATTATTTCTACTGAAATAGAGATCTCTTCGTAATTTTTTTCAAATTTCCCTACTTTAATTTCAATTTCCTTTAGTTCACTTACGTAGGGAACCAGTGTAATGTTTTTTTCAGTGATTTGACCTGATTTTAACAAGACTGTTACAGTATCGGATTTCATTCCGGTGAAGTGAATAACAAAGGCATGTGATCCGGGATAAACTTTGATGGAAAAAAATCCATTGAGGTCGGCTGCAGAACCAATTGTCGGGTCGGATTTAAGTATGATGGATGCGCCTATTAGCGGTATATTGTTATTATCAGTAACTCGTCCTCTGAAAATGCCGGTATTCTGTGAAAACAGGTTTGCAGTTAAGGTTAACAGGGAAAATATGATAATAAAACGTATCATTGAATCATGACTTTCCGCGAGATAATTCCTTTTTCACTGATAACGGATCCAATATAAATACCTTCCGGATAGTTTGTATCAATTTTTATTATTTCATCAGATAATTTTTGCTGAAAAATAATCTTTCCATTTAAATTGGTAAGTTGAAAGAGACTACTACCATCAAATTTTTGATAATGTGATTTGAAATAGAATGCATCATTATAAAAATAAAAGGAAGCAGTTTCTTCCGTTATTTTATCGATTGCACCTGGGTTGTAAATGAGCTCCAGGTCATCGAACTGTGCTATACTGCCTTCAACGGCTTCAGTACCAAAACCTGAGTTTACGACAATTAGAATAAACCCGGGAGTCTCCTCACTAACATACTCAAAAGGGACTGAAAAACGAGTCCATGTATCTACAATTTCAGATGGGGAATTATATTCGGCATCAGCTATCCAGTTACCTTGTGTGTTTCTGGGAGGCAATGACCCCTCATTCACATGAAGAATGGCCCTGATTCTGCACCGGTCATTTTCTATAGGGGAATATTTATACCACCCGGCGAGACTATCAGGCCGTGCTGTGAATTGTGTATGCCACCTTTCATCATTAATATCTGTATAAACATAACCACTGTCGGGATTAAACTCAGCATGAACCCTTCCATTGGTAATTGTGCCTGTTGCAACAATTGAAAATACGGCCATGTTTTTCAGCAGGACTGAATAATTTCCGTTATGGGCATCTGTGCTAAGCTCCCAAACAACAGGTGCTGCAGGATTTGTAATATTGTTATCGGAAGTTTTAATTGAGCTCCAGTCGACTGGCTCATCTGCTACGGTCCCTGCATCTTCCCAATATTCGAAACCGGGATTTTCAATTAGCTCCTGGGGAAATGAAGCAATGGTAAATCCCAGAAAGGTTATGAGAATTAGTGTTTTCATTGTGATGAGATTAGGATAATTATACATTCTTTTGTCAGGTGAAACACCTGACAAGCAACTTTGTGCGTTTTTTTTTCAGGTAAAATACCTGACAGGCCAAAAAGGTTTTCTTAATAGATACTGATCTCAAAGGGCAGCCTGGCCTGCACTCCTTTCATCTCCGAGATATCTTTAATGTAGTGATAGTATTTGTAATTTACTCCCAATTCTTTTTCAATCATTGATTGTGTACTCTTACCCATCAGTTCATCTATGATTTGTTGGAAAGGATCTTTTTGTTTGGGTAATGAAAGAATTTTGTACTCTTTTACTTCTGCCATTTCGGCGGCCAGAATGATGGCATCATCTAATCCGCCAAAGTCATCAATAAGGCCTATTTCTTTAGCGTCTTTTCCACTCCATACCCTTCCCTGTGCTATTTCATCTACTTCTTCCACAGTCATATTCCTGGCTTCTGAAACATATTCAAGGAATTTCTGATAAACATTTTCCACAAAGGCTTGCATGACGATC
>JAUVKW010000111.1 GCA_030596025.1 Bacteroidota bacterium
AGAAAAAACAACAAGTGGCATTATTATTCCTGATTCAGCACAGGAGAAGCCACAAAGCGGGAAGGTTGTAGCTGTAGGTACCGGTACTGCTGATGCAAAGATGGAAGTGAAAGTTGGAGATATAGTTCTTTACGGAAAATTTTCGGGGACTGAAATCAATGTGGAAGGGAAAGACTATTTAATTATGAACCAGTCTGATATTCTTGCAGTAATTTAGAATTATTAAAAAAATTAAAAATAAAATAAACTTAAAAATCTAATAAAATGGCTAAAGAACTTAAATTTAACATAGAAGCAAGAGACCTGTTGAAAAGTGGAGTGGATATTCTTGCAGATGCAGTGAAAGTAACTCTGGGACCAAAAGGTAGAAATGTTATTCTCGACAAGAAATTTGGTGCTCCCCAGATTACTAAAGATGGAGTAACTGTTGCCAGGGAAATTGAAATTGAAGATGCTTTTGAGAATATGGGTGCCCAGATGGTTAAAGAAGTGGCTTCGAAAACTGCTGATGATGCAGGCGACGGAACAACTACTGCCACTGTTCTTGCTCAAAGTATTATTGAAGTAGGACTGAAAAATGTAACCGCCGGAGCTAATCCAATGGATTTAAAAAGAGGAGCCGATCTGGCTGTAAAAAAAGTGATTGATAACCTTAAGTCACAATCCAGGAATATTGGTGATCAGAATGAAAAAATTGAGCAGGTTGCCAAAATTTCAGCGAATAATGACGCTGCAATTGGAAAACTTATTGCGGAGGCAATGGAAAAAGTAAAAAAAGAAGGTGTAATTACTGTTGAAGAAGCTAAGGGTACAGAAACTACTGTTGAGGTAGTTGAAGGAATGCAGTTTGACCGTGGATATATCTCTCCATATTTTATTACCGATGCTGATAAGATGGAGACAACATTAGAGAATCCATATATTCTGCTTCACGATAAGAAGATTTCTACTATGAAGGATCTTTTGCCTATCCTCGAAGCAACATCCCAGGACGGAAGGCCTCTGCTGATCATTGCTGAAGATGTGGATGGAGAAGCTCTTGCCACTTTGGTGGTAAATAAACTTCGTGGATCTTTGAAAATTGCAGCTGTTAAGGCTCCGGGATTTGGTGACAGAAGGAAAGAAATGCTTGAAGATATTGCAATTCTAACAGGTGGTACTGTGATTACTGATGAAAAAGGGCTTAAACTGGAAAGTACTACTCTGGAAATGCTGGGAGGAACTGAAAAGGTTACTATTGATAAAGAAAATACTACTATTGTAAATGGCGCAGGTGGTCAGGATAATATCAATGCCAGGGTAAAACAAATTAAAAAGCAAATAGATCTTACAACTTCAGATTATGACAAGGAAAAACTGCAGGAAAGGCTTGCTAAACTTTCAGGTGGTGTAGCTGTACTTTATATTGGTGCAGCCTCGGAAATGGAAATGAAAGAGAAGAAAGACCGTGTGGATGACGCATTGAGTGCTACACGCGCTGCTATTGAAGAAGGAATTATACCTGGAGGTGGAGTTGCGTATTTGAGGACATTAAAAGACCTGGAAAAATTGAAAGGTGAAAATGAAGACCAGGATACCGGAATACAGATTATCAAACGTGCACTTGAGGAGCCTATTCGCCAGATTGTAGAGAATGCCGGAATTGAAGGGGCAATAGTTGTTCAAAAGGTAAGAGAGGGGAAAGATGACTATGGCTACAATGCCAGGACTGATAAGTATGAGAACTTATTAGAAACAGGGGTTATTGATCCAACTAAAGTAGTTCGTATTGCTCTTGAAAATGCTGCTTCTATTGCCGGAATGTTATTGACTACTGAATGTGTTATTGCAGATTCTAAGGAAGATGAGCCTGCCATGCCACCAATGGGCGGAGCCCCTGGAATGGGTGGAATGGGCGGAATGATGTAATAAAGTCTGTATCTAATCAAAGATCTCCGGATCTGCGAAAAACTATATATATTTACAAACCCTGCCATAAAATATGGCAGGGTTTTTTTTGCTGTGTATTTTTTGAATAATTTTGGAGAGATTATTTCAATATTATTATTCTGAATAGATAATTATTAAAAATATTTCTGATGAAAAATGTTTTAATCCCTTTTGTCTTTTTTGTTTCCCTGTTTTCTTTAAGTGGAAGTCTTTTTGCCGGATGGATAATTCATGAAAGGAATTTTGATTCTGAATCTAAAGATAAATATCAATACACATACTATTTACAAGAACAAAAACTAAGGTTGGAGGAGAAGGACTTTGTCAGTATTTTCGACCTCAATGATTATTCTGTAACTTTTATTAATACCAGGAAATCAATTTATTGGAAGGGCAGTATCGAAAGTTATTTAAAGGAGTTAAGGGATGCTGTAAAAGCTGAAATGATCAAAGATATTTCAGGCAGATCAAAAGAAGAGCAGGAAATGATTGAAGCTACTTATGAGTATTATATTTCAAGTCTGAAAGACAGCTTGAATAATACTCAAAGCAGCTATAAAGTAGCACTTGTAAACACAGGGGAAAAGGAAAAGATAGCCGGCGTAAGGGCTTCTCAGTATGGCTTGTTTATCAATAAGATAATGAAAGAAGAAGTTTGGGTCTCAGATGAAGTTCAGATTGAAAAAGACATGGATTTGATGAAATTAAATGCAATGCTGGAGGAAATGGGAACAGAATTACCTGGAGTTTTAAGCCGGCAGACAGACCCGCAATATGCACAACTAAGGAAGAAAGGACTTATGATGAAAACCATTGAATATGATTTTGAAAGCAGTTTTACAACAGAGGTCTATAAACTGAAGCAGAAAGATCTGGATACAAAGCTTTTCCTCCCTCCACAAGATTATGAAGAAGTTAAATTGTCTGAGATGGGGTTATACTAATTTTCTAATGGCTTCCACCAGATAATCCATATCATCCATAGAGGTATATACATTTGGTGTAACTCTTACTCCATGAATGTTTTCCCAGTTTATGGCAACGGTATAGATCTTATATTTACCGAATAATACTTTTTGAATTTCTCCGGGTTCCATTCCTTCAATCCCGAAATTGCCAAGTCCGCAGGAATATTCTGGTTTTAAGGATGTATAAAATCTAATTCCGGGAAGATCTGCAACTGCTTTCATCCAGTAGTTTTTCAGATACCTGAGGCGTGCCTCTTTTCTTTCAGCTCCAAGCAGCATATGGAATTCAATTGCCTTACCAATGGCCATTTCTGCGGGCATACTACGTGTCCCCAAAGCTTCAAATTTTCTAATATCATCACTTTCCGGGTCGGCTGGAGCCATATGAGGCCATAATCCGGCAATCTTTTCTTTTTTTACATACAACATCCCCGTTCCAAAAGGTGCATATAGCCATTTATGAAGACTGGTACCAAAATAATCGCATTCAAGATCAGTTACAGAGAATTTGAAATGTGCAAAGCTATGTGCACCATCTACCATTACTTCAATTCCTCTTTCATGTGCAGCCCTGGCAATTTTTTTTGCTGGTAAAATTTGACCTGTCCAGTTGATCATATGCATAATTTGCACCAGCTTTGTTTTTGAAGTAAATGCTTCTTTATACAAAGCAACAATTTCATCATCGTTTTCAATTGGTTGGGGAAGGTTGATCCATTTAAGCACAATGCCGTCTCTTTTTTCTCTTTGTTTCCAGGCATTGATCATATTGGGGTAATCCTGTTTTGTAAGGACAACCTCATCCCCTTTTTCCAGGTTCAAACCAAAAATTACCGTTTCCAAAGCTTCAGATGTATTTCTTTGAATTGCTATGGTTTCGGGAGAACAATCAGCAAGTTTTGCAAGACCCCTTCGTACATTTTCTCTTCCTGAATCAACAATCCGCCACATGAAATAGGCTGGCCCTTCATTGCTTACCCTGTTGTAATGTTCAAATACTTCCTGTACTACCTTTGGCTGGGGGCACACCCCTCCATTGTTCATATTAATGATGTTGGGAGATGCAGAAAATGAATTCTGAACCCAATACCAGAAATCCTCCTCCGAAGCAAGCTTCTCTGGAGAAATATGGCCTATCCTGCCCAGGGCATCATTTAATTCCCTGGAATATGAATTGTTTAATAGATTGGGAAGTGCCAGCGCTCCACTAGCTGCGGCTGCTTTTCTAAGAAAATTTCTTCGATTGGTTTGCATGATTTTTATTTTTTAACCTATGTGACAGCCCCGTAAACAACTGAACCTGCATAAGAGTTGTCGCCTTTTGTTATCTTTGTCTGCGATTATAAATTTACAATTTATTCCGGGAAATGGAAAGAACCAGGAATTTCTGCATTATTGCTCATATTGATCATGGGAAAAGCACTCTTGCTGACAGGTTGCTACAGGAGACTAAAACTCTGAATGAACGTGATTTTCAGGATCAGGTACTGGATAGTATGGATCTGGAAAGGGAAAGAGGCATTACCATCAAGAGTCATGCGGTAAATATGGAGTATGATTTTGAAGGGGAGAAATACTCTCTGAATTTGATTGACACACCGGGTCATGTAGATTTTTCTTATGAAGTCTCCAGGTCGATTGCAGCCTGTGAAGGAGCTTTACTAATTGTAGATGCCACCCAGGGGATCCAGGCACAAACAATATCAAATTTGTATAAGGCAATAGAAAATGATCTCGAAATTATTCCCGTACTGAATAAAATGGACCTGGCAAATGCACAGCCTGAAGAAGTAAAAGATCAAATAGTTGATTTGATTGGCTGTGAACGTGAGCTTATCATTGAGGCAAGTGGCAAAACAGGGATGGGAGTGAAGGAAATTCTTGCCAGCATAATTGACAAGGTTCCCCCTCCAACAGGCAATCCGGAAGCCCCACTCCAGGCTCTTATTTTTGATTCTATGTATAATTCGTTCAGGGGAATTTATGCTTATTTCAGGATTATGAACGGAAGAATTGAGAAAGGAGATCATGTGAAATTTGTTTCTACCGGGAAAGAGTATCATGCAGATGAAATTGGGGTACTTAAGCTCGCTACTGATCCACGAAAAGTTCTAAGTGCCGGAGATGTGGGTTATATAATTTCAGGGATTAAAATCTCTTCAGAAGTGAAGGTTGGGGATACTGTTACTCATGTTGAAAATCCTTGTGACAAGGCAATTGATGGTTTTGAGAATGTGAAACCTATGGTTTTTGCAGGTGTTTATCCTGTAGATGCTGACGATTATGAAGAATTACGTGCTTCCATGGAAAAACTTCAATTGAATGATGCATCTCTTTCGTTTGAGCCTGAGTCTTCTGCTGCACTGGGTTTTGGGTTTCGTTGTGGTTTTCTGGGACTTTTGCATATGGAAATTATTCAGGAAAGGCTGGAAAGGGAGTTCCAGATGAATGTTATTACTACAGTTCCTAATGTGTCGTATAATGTATATACTACAAAGAAAGATCTGATCGAAGTGCATAATCCTTCCGGGCTTCCTCCACCAACTATCATTGATTATATAGAAGAACCTTATATTTCAGCCCAGATCATTTCGAAATCTGAATACGTCGGAACTGTTATGAATTTGTGTATCGATAAAAGAGGAACATTAAAAAACCAGGTTTACCTCACCAGTGATCGTGTTGAGCTAAGTTTTGAAATGCCCCTGGCCGAAATAGTATTTGATTTTTACGACCGTCTAAAAAGCATTTCCAGGGGATATGCTTCCTTTGATTATTATCAATCGAGTTACCAAAAAGCAAAACTTGTCAGGCTGGATGTATTATTGAATGGGGAAATGGTAGATGCCCTATCTACCCTGATACACCAGGATAATGCCTATGATTTTGGACGCAGGATGTGTGTGAAACTGAAAGAACTGATTCCCAGGCAACAGTTTGATATTGCAATCCAGGCAGCAATCGGGGCTAAGATCATTGCCCGCGAAACAGTGAAGGCTTTGCGAAAAGATGTTACTGCAAAGTGCTATGGTGGCGATATAACCAGGAAAAGGAAATTGCTTGAAAAACAAAAGAAAGGCAAAAAACGTATGCGCCAGGTAGGGAATGTTGAAGTTCCACAGAAGGCATTCCTGGCAGTTTTAAAGCTGGATTAATTACCCCTCTTCCAAGCGGTATTTTTCGCATCCCCTCAATCCCTTTTTGAACAAATTGTTCAATCAATAATATTTTTACTATATTGGTGGCTAAAGTGAATTATTATAAACCATTATGAAGGAAATTCTGAAAAAAATTAGAATTTTTTGACCCAAAAAGTTTGAGTTTTTCATACCCTACAACAAAACTATTTTTTGAGATTAGAAAGCTGAATATGAATTAAGAGATCCCTGGTTCAAATGCGGCAAGGAGACAAGTATCAGAGTTGCACTTAAATTGTAGTTATGGACAAGAAGTACTATCTGGGACTGGACATTGGTTCAATTTCAATCAATACGGTTATACTGGATGCTGAAAGAAAAATCCTTAAAAATCGTTACGATTTTTGTTACGGAAAACCTTTCCATTTACTTAAGGATATACTCGCTGATATTTATTCCATTTATCCGGAAAATTCGATTCAGGAAATTGCCTTAACCGGAACAGGAGGGAAGCTGGCTGAAGGATTAATTGGCGGGCATTATGTTAACGAAATTATTGCCCAATCATCTTCTGTGGCAAGATTATACCCTAAGGTTAAAACGGTGATTGAAATGGGTGGAGAAGATTCCAAGTTGATCTTTATGGAGGAAGATGAGAAGGAAAGAGAAAGTCGGCTGTCAGATTTTACTCTGAACAATATATGTGCTGCCGGAACCGGTTCTTTTCTTGACCAACAGGCTAAAAGGATTGGAATTTCAATAGAAAAGGAATTTGGAGAGCTTGCACTTAAGTCGAAGGATCCTCCCAGGATTGCTGGCCGCTGCAGCGTTTTTGCCAAAACCGACATGATTCACCTGCAGCAGATTGCCACACCTGTTCATGATATTGTTGCAGGTTTGTGCTTTGCCGTGGCCCGAAATTTTATTAGCAGCCTTGGAAAAGGGAAGCATCTTAAATTTCCTGTCTTATTTCAGGGGGGAGTGGCAGCTAATGCCGGGGTGGTTAAGGCTTTCAGGGAACTTTTAAAAGCAGGAGAGGAAGATATAATCATTCCCGAATATCATGCCTCCATGGGAGCCATAGGAGCTACGTTTTACATCATGGATAACAAGGAGGAGAAACCTAATCCATATAAAGGCCTCGATGGTCTGGAAAAATACCTTAAAGCTGATCATGCCAGGGGAAATTTGCAGAAAGCACTTATTGAATCTGACGCCAGGTATGAGAAAGATGTTACCCCTATTCCCGGTGATGTTAATATACTGGAGGTCTATCTGGGTTTAGACATTGGCTCTCTCAGCACCAATGTTGTGTTAATTGATAAAAGTAATAATGTAATTGCACGCAGATACCTTCCAACAGCCAGCAAACCACTCGAAGCAATTCGCAGGGGAATGTCAGAGATATTTGATGAGGTTGGAGATAGAGTGAAAGTTCTCGCCGCCGGTACAACAGGATCAGGAAGATATCTTACAGGAGACTTTATAGGTGCAGATACCATACGTAATGAAATAACTGCCCAGGCAACAGCCGCCATTGCACATGACCCCAGAGTTGATACTATTTTTGAGATCGGGGGCCAGGATTCAAAATATATAAGCATTGATAATGCTGTTGTGGTGGATTTTGAGATGAATAAGGTTTGTGCTGCCGGAACAGGCTCTTTTCTCGAGGAGCAAGCAGAAAAACTAGATATCAATATTATTGAAGAATTTGGGAAACTGGCACTTGGGGCAAAAAAACCTGCCAACCTGGGAAACCGGTGTACTGTTTTTATGGATTCAGACCTGAATTCGCAACAACAAAAAGGAGTGGAAAAAGAGAACCTGGTTGCCGGACTTGCATACTCCATAGTTCAGAATTATATACAAAAAGTAGTAAGGAAAAAGCGTATTGGAGATCATATTTTCTTTCAGGGTGGTGTTACCAATAATAAGGCAGTTGTAGCTGCTTTTGAACAGGTGACAGGAAAAAAGATAATTGTCCCGCCACATTACGATGTTACCGGAGCCATTGGAGTTGCAATTCTTGCGAGAGAATCTATGAGCAATGGACAGAAAACAAGGTTCAAGGGCTTTGATATTAGCAAGGTTTCTTACAAGGTAGATAAATTTACCTGTAAAAGCTGCTCGAATATGTGCGAAATTCGCAGGGTTAGGATTGAAGGAGAGAAGAAGCCACTATATTATGGGGGCAGATGCGATAAGTGGGAGATAGAAGACAGAAAAGGAAAAGGGGAAGGAATCCCAAATTTATTTGAAGAAAGACTGGAATACCTGTTAGATGGATTTAAGGAGCAAGCCAAAGATGACAGGATCAGCATTGGTATTCCCAGGGCATTGATGCTTTTTTATCAGCAGTTTCCATTTTGGAGGACCTTTTTTGAGGACCTGGGTTTCCGGGTGGTACTGTCCCCGGAATCAGATAATCAGTTGATTAAGAAATCACTGGAGCTGATTGTTGCGGAAACCTGCTTCCCGGTAGAATTGATGCATGGTCATATTATGGACCTGCTGGAAAAGGAGACAGATTATGTTTTTACCCCTTTCATTATTAATTCCAAAGCAGAAGAAGGCAATCTGACTAATAATTGCAATTGCCCATGGGTACAAACTTTTCCCTTTATGGTAAAAGCTGCTCTGGATGATGAAAAACTGATTGAAAGGATGCTTGTTCCTACACTTAATTTCAGACATTTCGGGAAAGTCCTGAATAAGGAACTTTCTGATTTTATGAAGGAAAAGTTTGGAACTTCAAGGAAAAAAGTGATCCGGGCAATTGCAAAAGCAGATAAGGCTCAGACAGATTTTGAAAATAAACTTGTTTTGCGGGGACAGGAAGTGCTGGATACACTGCCGGACGATAAAGAAGCATTGGTTATTATAGGCAGGCCATATAACACTGGAGATCCTGCCTTAAATTTGAGTATGGTGGAAAAGCTCATTAATCAGGATGTTTTGCCCATTCCTACCGACTACCTTCCTCTTGGTAGTGAGCATATTTTGCAGGATTACCCACAGATGTACTGGCCTAATGGTCAGAAGATTCTTGCTGCAGCAAGAATTGTGGCAAGAGACAACAGGATGCATGCAGTATATATGGGAAACTTCAGGTGTGGACCTGATTCCTTTCTGGCACATTTTGTACACGAGGAGATGAAGGGAAAGCCTTACCTGGAACTTGAGGTTGATGAGCATAGTGCCGATGCAGGAATGATTACAAGGTATGAAGCCTTCCTGGATAGCTTAAAGGGATCAAAACTGGTTAAGAAAAAAGAGCTGGAATATTTCACACCCGGAATTATGACTTCCGCTCCCCTGAAGGGAAGAACCCTTTACTTTCCATATATGTGTGATGGTGCTTATGCCACTGCAGCTGCTTCAAGAGCCTGTGGAATGGATGCGGAAGTTCTTCCAATGCAGAACGAAGAAGACCTTGAGTTGGGAAGGAAGAATACATCAGCCAGAGAGTGTTTTCCTATGATATGTACTACAGGAAATTTTCTAAAAAAGCTTTATGAACCTGGAGCAGATCCAAAGAAGATGAGTTTCTTTATGCCAGACCATAATGGCCCATGCAGATTCGGACAGTACAATAAATTTCAAAGAATTGTTTTTGATAAGCTTGGGTTTAAGGATGCAGAAATTATTTCACCAAGTAATGATACTGCCTATGAAGACATATCGGGTGGCAAAGGCACTAAGTTTCGCTTCCTGGCATGGAAAGGTTTTGTGGCAGTGGATATTCTCAGAAAACTCAAGCAGGAAAGACGGCCCTATGAGCTGATTGAGGGAGAAACAAACAGGATTTATGATGAGGCACTTCAGAGTGTGGTTGATTCTATTGAAAGCGGGGCCAAAAATCTTGAGGATGTCCTGCATGAAGCGGCCAGGAAGTTTGATGCCATCACATATACAAATGGCTTACGGAAACCAGTAGTTGCCATAGTGGGCGAGATATTTATGCGGGATAATCCTTTTTGCAGTGGCTTCCTGGTTCAACGATTAGAGAAATTTGGTGCGGAGACTTTTATAGCACCCTTCTCAGAGTGGCTGAGCTATTCCACCTATCGGTATACACGCGACAGTTTATGGAAGGGTGATTATAAAGGGATATTGAAATCAAAGATCCAAGAGTTTTCTCAAAACCTGTCTGCAGGCAAGCTTCATAAAGCAGTACATGGCTTTATAGATGTTGACAGGGATATCCCTGTTAGAAGTATGTTGTCAAGTTGTGGAGACTATATTCACAAGCACTATGACGGAGACCCGGCTCTAAACCTTGGAAGTTCTGTAGAACTTGCAAAAACAGGTATTTCAGGGATTGTAAATATACTTCCATTTACCTGTATGCCGGGAACTGTTGTAGCTTCTGTTTCTCATAAGTTCAAAAAGGATCATAAAAATTTACCTTATGAAAACATTGCCTATGATGGCCAGGATGATACAGCCATTGAATTGAGGCTCCAGGCATTTATGCACCAGGCAAAGGAATATGCAAGAAGAAATGCTTATGACAAACCAAAAAACTGGAAGCTTAATAAGGTGTTTCAATCACAGGATTAGTTTTCTCAAGACTTGTATCAAAAGTACGTTTTTGGGACCTTCACTTCGTTTACAATATCCTTCTTATTCCTTGACTCCAGAGTCGCATTAACTTGATTGAAGATCCAGTAATCTGTAAATTTACGAG
>JAUVKW010000084.1 GCA_030596025.1 Bacteroidota bacterium
GATGCCCTGACCTATTCAACGCAGGGTACCCATGTGATTACCTGGAATTTTGACGATGGGAATGGCAACAGTGTTGATGTTGCTCAGAATGTCATTATTAATGATGTTACTGCCCCTGTAACACCCACGCTGGTTGATGTGACAGGTGAATGTACTGCAACAGCAGTCGCACCCACGACCACCGATGCATGTGCAGGAACGATTACAGGCACCACCACCGATGCCCTGACCTATTCAACGCAGGGCACCTTTGTGATTACCTGGAATTTTGACGATGGGAACGGAAATAGCACAGTTGCGGTTCAGAATGTGGTTATCGATGATATTTCACCGCCTGTAACACCCACACTGGCGGATGTGATCGGTGAATGTACTGCAACAGCAGTCGCACCCACCACCACTGATGCCTGTGCAGGAACCATTACAGGTACAACAACCGACGACTTAACTTATTTAACGCAAGGTACCTATGTGATTACCTGGAACTTTGACGATGGGGCTGGAAACAGCATTGACGTTGCTCAGAATGTCATTGTAGATGATGTTACAGCCCCTTCAGCAACCTGTCCTGATAATGTGAATACTTGTGATGGAACTGTAAGTGCAATTGGGTTAACCGATGTGACCGATAATTGCATCATACCAACCATCACCTACGATTTAACCGGTGCAACGACAGCAAGCGGAACCGGAGATGCAAGTATGGAAATATTTGGCCCGGGAGAGACGACAGTCACCTATACAATCGACGATGGAAATGGAAATAGCAGTCAGTGCTTATTTACGGTAACCCATCAGGAGATTGGTGAAATCATTGTATCTGTTGTTGAGGATGCACTTATTGTCGAAACTGAGGGAAGTTATCAGTGGATTAATTGTAGTGATAATTCGATTGTTGCCGGTCAAACAGAAAGTTCATTTACCCCGGATGAAAACGGGGATTATGCTGTGATTGTGACACAGGGGATATGTTCGGATACTTCCGAATGTTATGCGTTCACTGTATCAGGACTGAGTAAAAATGGAATGAATCAGGATTTTGAGGTTTATCCAAATCCGGTTAAGAATTTCTTAACCATCGATATGGCAAGTGAGCATACAAATGTCAGGATTACTATAGTCAATGCCATTGGTCAGACTATGTTGATTGAAGAGATGGATAAAATAGATAAAACAAACCTCAATGTCAGCAGGTTTGATCCTGGTGTATATCTGGTACAAATCAGAAGTGACCAGATGAATAGATTTGTAAGGGTTATTAAAGAGTAGGTTGTATTTCCCCTGAGGGGACTAGTCGGCACAAGCGCCTCCTTTTCCCCTGGGGGGATTAGTCAGCGCAAGTGCCTCCTTTTTCCTAAAAATGGGGCCCAACACAGATGATCAAAACCCATTACTCACTTCGTTCGCAATTCCCCCCCTTATTTAGATTCTACTACGGCCAAAAATTCATTCAAAGATAGAGCCTTAGGTGATTACCCTGCTGAGAGTTAAATTTGAATATTTAATTGAAAGAAAGGGCAAATAATCCTTTTTGCACAGAGTTAATTTTAATTACATTCGAAAGTGATTTTAGTTCCAACATAACAATTTTTTACTTTTTCTGATCCAAATCGTTTTTTAAGAATATCAATTGTTTTGGTTTTTTTTATAAAAGGGATAGGTAATTTATCTGTACAATGATTGAGGTATAAATCGGGAAAGTCATATACATTTTCTAATTGATTTGCCACATGTATCACCTCCTGGGGTGTATAATGAACCATATGAGTACCACCTATGATCGCTAAAATCTTTTTCCCCGTAGATTTTTTTACATAATTACAGATATTTAGTACACCACTATGAGCACATCCTGCAATAATGACTTCTCCTTCCCTGGTGCTCAATACAAGACTTAAATCATCCAATATTGGATCAACGACTAATTTACCATCCTCCCAATGCATTGCCATCGGTTCAACCCCATCTTTTTCATTTCGCTCAATAATTTCTCCGGTTGTTTTTAGACATGAAGCAATTTGCTGTGGTTCTTTACTTAATTGAACATCTAGTTTTTCTTCCTGTTCTTGTGTTAAATCAGGACAACCCAGCGGCATTTTTATAAATAGTATTTTTGCAATTTTCTCTTCACGAAAATCAGGATGGGCAAATGAAGTCAAGGTTTCCTTTTTTATTCGTTTATCAAGAAAACCTGGTAGCCCACCTGTATGATCACTATGACCATGTGATAAAACCAATTTCGTTATATCATCAGGGGAAATATTTAATTCCGCCATATTATGCAACAATAAATGACTCTTCTGTCCAAGATCAAATAAAATTTGTTCATCTCCTATTGAAATTAAAAAGCTTTGTCCATGGTCATTTTTAAGTCTGGAACCACTTTCTTTTTCATTACTATACAAATTTAATATCTGTACCTTCATAATTTTATCCTCCTTTTTTCTCATTTATATTCGAAATAAATCGAATATTGGGCATTTCATTTCATATAAACTTTTTATATCCGTAACAAATATACCGAATAACACCTGGATGTTACGGGATAAAGGTAGGTTTCTATTGCTTTTATAATCTTCTTTTAATAGGATCGTGATACAATGATTCCAAGTCATCGTATCACTCGAAAAAGTATTTTTTCAAGTCATTCTATACCTAATTTTGGGATATTTCATTAAAAATTCTTAATTTAATATCTTGTAATATTTTGATTATAAATATTTAATAAGACATTAGGTGCATTCTTTTACTTCTGCTTATTCCAGGATATTAATAGCAGGTTTGCTGATGATTAGCTCAAACCTGTTATCACAGGAATATATTCCCCATTATCAACAACAAATCAAAGGAGATCATTGGAAAACAGTTTGTGATATTGTTCAGGATGCGGGAGGCAATCTTATTTTGGCAGGATCTTTTGAAAAGGAGATTAGCATAGAAGAAGTATCTTATTATTCAAAATACAAGCGAAGCCTTTTTGTTGCTTCCTTCGATTCAATAGGGGAGTTTAGTTGGATAAAAATCCTTGACTCGCCTGGGGTGCCTTCACTCATAGGTGTTGAGATCTCAAGCGACCAGCAAGTCTTTTTAATTGGCAGCTTTAAAGATAGCCTGTTACTGGATGAACACTACCTGGCCCATCCGGGAAAAAATAATGTTTTCCACCTTCAACTTAACCCGGAGGGAGGATTGGAGTCTTTTCAAGTTCTGTTGCCTGATTTTTCAGGTAGGGTACTTCATTTCAGGTTGGATTCAATGAACAATATTGCTCTGGGTGGAGAATTCAAGAGAATCTTAAACCTGGAAAATACTAAACTTACTTCAAAAGGAAAGGAGGATATCTTTATTCTTGCTTTTAATTCAGAAGATAAGTGCACTACTGCCTTTTCTTTTGGGAGTAAGGGCTCAGACAGGCTTAAAGGTATATTTAAACATGGTGAGCATGAACTGGTCTATGGAACTTTTGAAAGGGACTTATACCTTGCTGATACGATTCTAAATTCAATAGGTCAGTCAGATATTTTTCTTTCCAGGTTTTCCTCTTCATGGCAAATGATCTCCTCAATTTCAATAGGTGGTTCAGGGTCTGATGATATTTCAGTGGTTTACCCTGGGTGGAATACGGAATTGTTAATTGCCGGGAGTTTTGAGAAAACGCTTCAGGTTGAAAATCAACTTCTTGATTCGCATGGTGGAAAGGACATTTTTCTATGCCATTTTTCTGATTCTTTAGCTTTAATTAATTCAAGGTCCTGGGGAGGTATGTCTGATGATTTTTCTTTCAGCATGACCATGGAAGAAACAGGACAATTATTTTTAACCGGGATATTCAAAGAGAAAATCTGTTTTGGCCTGGATACACTTATTTCTTCAGGCAGATTTAGTAATGGATTTATTGTTTGTTTATCAGATTCTTTAGAAATTAACTGGACCAAACCGATTCATGGTAATTCAGAAGTAATTCCCCGGCAAATTCTTTCAGATGGAGAGGATCTCTTATTCTCTTATGGTACTTTTCATGGGAAAATGGCTGACACAGATATAAACTGGAAATCCAGGAGAGCTGCAGATATTTTCCTTTCCTCCTACAGGAACCCATGTTCATCATTCAAGCTGGATCTTCCTGCTATCTGGTATTTATGCCCAGGTGAGGAAGATACAATCAAGGCAGCTGCGGGATATTCTTCATACTTGTGGAATGATGGTCTTTCTTCCGGGCAAAATCTATCTGTGACGGAGCCCGGTGTTTATTGGCTCCGGGTAAGTGATGATTATGGTTGTATTGCCATTGATAGTCTTAAGCTTGTAATAGATTCTTTAACAGTATTGTATGATGTAACAGATGAATGTATGCCTGAAGGAAAGAATGGCAGTATTGAATTATTTGTTTCAGGGGGAATCAAACCATTTGATATTTTGTGGGAAGATGGTTCAAGCGAAATTTTTATTGGAGATCTTTCTGAGGGCACCTACAATGTAGAAGTATCAGATTCAGCAGGTTGTACAATTACAAGACAAATAGATGTAGGCAAAACCTATGCAAGTGGCATCCTGGATATTCAGGTTTTTCCGAATCCCATGAGCGATTTAAGTCAAATTGTTTACTCAATTCCTCTCAATATATGGATGGAAATTGCTCTTTATGATATAGCTGGCCGGAAGTTGCAGATACTTTACAGCGGGATGAACAGGAAAGGGAAATATGAGTTGGAATGGGAGACCGGACAGATTGAAAATGGGGTTTATTATATAAGGATACAAACAAATGAAGGTAGCGTTTCCCGTAGAATAGTTATTGCTCATGATTAATAGTTGTAAATACTTGAATTTGACTCCTGTAATTACCGGCTTGGTAATTTCTTGCTTTTTGATATTGCCTTTCCACTCTTTCGGCCAGGAATCTTTTCCCGGATTGGATAAAACCTCAGTTCCCTCTCCGGATGCCGGGTCTATTGTTAAATCCGCAAATATTCCAATAAGTTATTATACAGGCATTCCTTCTGTAACTATTCCTTTATGGAAAATGACAGGGAGAAAGTTGAAGCTTGATTTATCATTGCAATATCATGCCTCTGGAATTAAAGTTGAGGATATTTCGGGCTGGGTTGGACTTGGCTGGTCTCTGAATAGTGGGGGAGTGGTTTCACGAACAGTAAGGGGAATTGCTGATGACATGAATATGGGTTACTTATCTGCCGGGGGGAATTCATTACCGAATATTAGCAAAGACCCTGCTGAACTTGGAGCCTGGGTTGTGCCAGGCGAAACTCAGGATGAGCAATACCAGTTTTTACGCAACATAGGGGAGAACAAAAGAGATGCAGAACCCGACATATATAATTTTAGTTTCAATGGAAGAAGTGGGAAGTTTTTCTTTGATCCTGAAGGAGAAATTATTTTACAATCACTGGAAAATCTGAAGGTTGAATATACGCTGGATCCCCGGGGGCAGATTAATAGCTGGGAAATTTCAGATGAGCAAGGTAATGTGTATTTATTTGGAACAGAGGCCGGTATCGAGAGGACAAAGAAAATATTCCCTGTTTCAATTAATGAAGAATATATCTCTTCCTGGTATCTTTTGTCAGTACATACTGCCTATGATGAAGATGCTTACAGCTTCGAATATTCGGATTATTCGCGAAATGTTAAGTATTCTGTTCCCCAGAAAAAAATATCAGGTAATGACCCTGATTGGGATGAAATGATGAATTATTCAGAACAGCATATAGATGGGAAATACCTTAGCAGGATCATTTCTCCAAGGGAGACAATAGAGTTTCTTAAGGAGGATTTATACCCATATATTGGAGGAAGTTTGACCTGCCTCAGGGAGGTAAAAGTTTATAATAATTATGATGGAGCACTGGAAAAGATTTTTAGACTGGATTATAGTTTTTTCCCTTCCGTGGGATGTGGTACGGCTCAGGATTACCTGCCTCCATGTTTTCGTCTTCGCCTGGATATGATTCATGATTTACCTGCAGTTTCAGAAACTCCCAGACCTCCAACAATGTTTTTCTATAATAATACGCCCCTGCCTCCAAGAGGGTCATTTTCACGCGATCACTGGGGCTATTATAATGGTGCAGATAATGACCATCTTGTTCCTGCTGTGCTTGTGAGGAATTCCAATAGCCTCCTGGGAATAAGCCCATATATTGATCAGTATGGAGCTGCAAGTTTCGAAGAACTTTCAATGATCAAGCTTAATGTTCCTTATTTAAAAGAAAAAATATGGGAATATGATGGTGCCCATAGAGAACCTGATCCTGAAAAGATGAAAGCAGGGATACTGGAACGGATAGTATATCCAACCGGAGGGAGTACCATTTTTGAATACGAAAGTCATGATTTTGGATTTATTTCCAGGCCTGTACAAGCCCGGCGCATTTCAGTTGAATCTGATTTTGGGACGGCAAGAAAAACAATCAATATCAAGGTGGCACAGGAAATACAAATCATTCCCCTGTTTTATATAGATGAAGGAAGTTATAAAGACCTGAATGACCAGGAACCCAGTGATCTTTCTATGGTGTATATTAAGACTTTCCCGGCACCGGATTCACCGGGGGATACTTTATTTACATATGACTTCAAGACTCATCAGAAAAGTACAGGAGGCTATGAGGCTTTTTATAAGCAATGGCTACCCGCAGGGGAATATGAGCTGTGTACATATGCTGCTCATTCTGATGATTTTATAAAGATGATTGTTGATGTTAAAGAAGGCTCTCTTGATGATACCTGGCATAAGATATTTTCAAAAGAATATGAACAGGCATCCTATCAGGCTGGAGCGAGGGATTTCCCTGATGATATAGGGGTATATGATTCTGCAAAGTTCAGTCTGGGTGAAATGGATTATCCCCTGATACAAATAAGCTATTTATTTCGATCTAAGATGCATCCAAATCGCACAACAAGCCTTGGCCTGGAGAACCAATATACTATTGTTAGAATAAGCAAAATTGGAAATCCTGAATTGGAGGTATTTGAAAAGACCTATTGGGATGATGATTTGATTCAATGGAACAGTCACAACAAGGAATACGAATATATAGGAGAGGAGGTATTTGAACTTTCCCCCGGGCAGTATATAATGGAATTTACACCTAGAATTGATTCTGAATTTGGACTTGTTAAGATGAATGTTAAAAAGCTCAGGGAAGTACATCCCTATGCTTTAGCAGGAGGATTAAGAATTGACCAAATAACTGAATTAGACAATGAATCAGATACTCTTGATATTACAAAATTCGATTATGTTATTCAGGAAGACGGACTGCAAAGATCGAGTGGTGTTTTAATGAACTGGCCTGTGTATTATGATGTGCCTGAAGAGTTTTATTACCTGGGAAATAGTTTTAATTCTAATTTCAATATTGGAATTAACCTCTATTCCTTTGGGAAGGCAGATCAGGGCAATACATCGGGTTCTCATATTGGATATAGCCAGGTGTCTGTTTCAAAACCCGATGCCGGTAAAACCATTATGAAGTATACCTCCAGCCTTGATTATCCTGATATATCATCAAGTAAGTTTCCATATCCACCTGTAGTATCCTATGATTGGGAAAGAGGACTAATAAAAGAGAAGTTGTTTTTCAGTGAGGATGGAATACTTCAGAAGAAAGAAATATTTGACTATAATTTGCGTAAAAAAATGCCGGATCATCCTATAGAAAAGAATCTGCTTGATAAATCACAGAACCAATATTTTGTTCCCGGTCTCAGGGTTGTGCAAAAAACTCCGGGGATGAATTATTCTTTTTTCTTTGAAAAGTATTACCTGCCTGCCGGATGGAATGTAATGCTCCAAAAGGAAGAGCTAAATTACGACCAGCATGGTAAAAATCCTTTAATTACAACCCAAAGATACACATATGATTCTATTCACTTTCAGCTTAAAAAAAGTGAAACATGGGATAGCGATGGTAATAATATTGTTGCCGAATACAGCTATCCTCAAGATATTTCAGGGAGTCAGGAGCCTGAATTGGAGGCTCTGGTGCAGAAGCATGTAATTGGCATACCTACAATCACTGAAACATTCAGGAATAATGTCAGGGTAAAAGGATCCAGGACAAATTTCGGATTTTTCAATGGGAATAAGGTTTTTCCTGAAAGTATAGAATTACTGGAGGGAGACAATTATCAGATAAAGCTATTTTTTGATGAGTATGACTCAAAAGGAAATATTGTGCAGTATCACAGACAGGGAGATATTTTTCAGTCTGTCAATTGGGATCAGCTACAAATTCATCCAATTGCAAAAGTTGAAAATTCTGAATATTATCCTGATCTCGCTTCATACCCTTCAGCTTCCTTTATAACAGCTTATACTTATCATCCATTTTGGGGTATTATATCTGAAACCGGTCCTGATGATGTTAGCGTACATTACAATTACAATAGTTATGGTGATTTGGAGGCCATATACGATGATGATTGGAATCTATTAACAAAACACGATTATTATTATAAGAGTTATACCGGTGACACATCACGTATTGGTACTGAAATTGAATTCTTACTTCCATCCACTGCAGCAGAAAGTATAAATTTCTGGAACGATACGATAGTGAAAACCTGCAGTATAGATTTAAGCGTTTCAGGAGGAAGTTTGGGAACAGAAGCTGACTGGGTTTGGTATTCGACTTATTGTGGGGGATTGAAGGTGGGGACTGGTTCAGCTATTGAGATTACTCCTCTTTCTTCAGGAAAATATTTTGTCAGGGCCGAGGGAAAGGCAAATAAAACCAATTGTGCAGAAGCATATATTCATGTTGTGTTGCCTGAGTTTAATCCTGACCCACCCACGATGGTATTTAATAGTGAAGGAATTCCAAAACAAAAAAAATCCCTGTTTCATCACTATTCAGGTTGTGACCCGGTTGAAGCAGAATCAGATGTTCCCTGGTTAAGTTTCATAAAGGCTTCAGAAGATGTGTTTGATATATTTTGTGAAGAAAATACTTCGGAATATGAAAGAACCGGGAATTTAAGCTTGTTTGGAAATGGAATTACTACAAAAGTTTCGGTTTTGCAGGAAGCCAGAATAGAATTATTGGTTACACTAACTGCCTCTACTTCATTTGTTCAGGAAGGGGATCCTATTAGTTTTACCACCACAGTTGAAAATGGAGCAGCTCCATATAAATATACCTGGGAAATGAAGAACAGGTCAGATGATTCCTGGACTGTTGTGAAAATAAATTCCAATTCCAACGCGGATATGGATTTGTATAATTGCATTACAGGAAGTGAAGATTTCTATGTTAAATGTACAGTTTCTACAGGGAATACATCTGCAAGCAAGACTATGCTTATTGTTTTGCCCAATTGATGGTTTTTCGGGGCTGTCTCAAAAGTGAAATTGGAATATTTGGGATTGCTGAAAATTTCTCAACTATACCTTAGGTGAACTTAAAAATATAGGGAATGCTGCAATATCATGATTTGAAAATAGAAACCATTCATGGTGCCAGTGAGGATATACGGAAACATATTTCCAGGGTAGTATTGGGCACACCCGGAAGAATGCGGTACCGGCATATTGGGGTGCTGAATAAACTCGATCAGGTTGGAAAGACCATATTCCTTACTTTGCGTAAAGGGCACAGGTTGCTGGGTACAGTTGGCCTTGTTCAGAGACTTGTGGAAACTGGAGAGAACCGGAGCAATGCATTTTTTATGCGGTATTTTGCCATTTTCTCTCCCATGCGGTCGAAGAAACATGATAAGAAACAGAGGAAAGGCGAAAAGGATAAACAATTTATCTTAAAGGATCAATTGAAGGAGCAGTTTGACCGGATGGATCAATTCATTGAGGATCCCGGCTTGCAACAATTTAAGGCTGTTTCTTATGCTTTTATTGAAAAGGATAATGAACGATCTTTTGATTTTAGTGAAACTATGGGTTATCAAACCCTTGGAGAAGTTCGTACCATGCCTTTCAGCCGTTTTTCCCCAAAATATCATAAGAATGTGCAATCCCTCCCCCAAGAGGAGAAGGAAAACATGATGAGTAAGATTCGGGAAATGTATAAAGACCATAGCTTGTTTTTTCCTGATTACCTTCCGTTGGACGATCATTATTTTGTGTATAAAAAAGATGGGGAAATTATTGCCGGAGTTCAGTGTTCCCCGGTAGATTTTGAAATACTTGAAATGCCTGGTTTTTCAGGCTGGCTTCTTCTTAAAGTAATGCCCAGGTTGCCAGTTCTCAAGAGTCTATTCCAGGCAAAGAAATTCAGTTTTGTTTCTTTTGATGGAATATGGTATAAGCCCGGATGTGAAAAATATCTGATGCCCCTTTTTGGATCTGTCTGTGCCAGATTTAATACGAAAGTTGCCATGTCCTGGTTTGATAGCAGGAGCAGGATTTATAAGGAGATAATGAAAAAAGTTAGAATGGGTTTTCTAACCAGGATTATGGGAACACTACCAGGGATAATAAGAATAAAGTTTTTCAATCAGACAGAGACGGAAAAACGGGAATTCCTTGATAAACCTGTTTATATTTCAGGGTATGATATGTCCTGACCCTTCGACAAGCTCAGGGGAGGCCCTTCGACAAGCTTGTGCTGAGTTTATTATGGGCTTTGCCCCTAAAACCCCACAAGCATTCTTTTGACCGATCAAAAGAACGCTTGACAAGAAAAATCGCCGACTGCAGTCTTCGGCCACCCACTTATAGCTTGCTTGCTAAGGAAAAACAACTCGACCGGTAGTAATTTAAACAGGTCAGTTAAAATTGGTATTGATACTGTCTGTACTAATGGTTACTGGTATGTCTCAAACAGCTTTTCCCTTTTGACGCAAGCTTCGCTAAGTGGGTCCCGGCCTTGCGGACTGATGTCGGTACTGAAGAGCAGCGTCATTGCTCCGTTGGTCAAAGATCCTGACATTTCTTTGATCACCGTATCCGCCGTAGGCGGAGTAAGTGATATCGTCAGGGAGCAAAACAAAAATAACCCCGGGTAAGCTTTGTGAAATAAAGGTAAAAAATGACCCTGGGTCATCCAAATTACACCAATCTGAAATTGTATAAGTCTGATTATGCGCCATTTAAGAAATTGCGAAGTTTTTTGTGTCGAAGTCAGGAAAAAGGAGGAGATTACTAATCGATTAACTTTTAATAAATGGTCTAAATTCCCCTCCTGAGTTCAGGAGGGGTGCCCTGAGTACCCGAAGGGCGGGGTGGTATGAACCTTCTTTTAATAATTATACGGGAAATAGGTGGTTTTTGAGAATCAGGAGGAAACTATTAATAAGATAATGGAGGTAAATAATCCTAAATAGGCTGGATATTTTTATAAAGAACCACCTCCCCCTCCCTACGGTCGGGTACTCCTCCTTGAAAAACGGAGGAGAATTTAAGAAACCCTATGGTCGGGCAATCCTCCCTGCCGGTGAGGCAGGAGTTCAGGATAACCAGAGAACTGGCTTTTGTGACAGCCCCTGCCACATTCTGATTAGTGATGGCCTACTGAGAATTTCTGCCTGGCGGATAAACAAATTTTCTCCGGACATTACTGCAATAGTATAAGCCTTAATGAGCAGATTATATCTTTTTAATCAAGCTTCTTTATAAGCTCAATTGCAATAGAATGCAGGAGTTTTATATCCTTCTCCCCTAAAATGGAAAGTCTTTCAAAAATTCTATTATACTTCGCACTTGTCGGGTCCATTTCTGTGGATTGAAGGATTTCCTCTATTCTTGTTTTTAATAATGAATAAGAGGGGATATTCGTTTTAGGATTGTGAACATTTACCGATTCACCTACTTGCGACAAGTGATATGCAAATAGCATTACTGCCTGGGAAAGATTTAGAGAAGGATAAGGTGAAGCCAAAGGAATATATGAAACCAGATCACAAGATCCCAATTCTGAATTTGTCAGACCCGATTCTTCCCTGCCAAAGACAATCCCAAGATTCCGGATGGCAGATCCCTTATTCTGAATTATCTCTAATAACTTTGAAGCAGGATAATAATCATATTTCACACTTCTTTTTTTTGCACTGGTTCCAATTATAAAGTCAAGGTCCTTGCTTGCCTCTTCCAGGCTTGTAAAAAGCAGTGCTTTATTCAGAATATCTACGGAGCCATGTGCCAGCCAGTTAGCTTTTTCATTGGGAAAATTCACAGGATTGACCAGGCGAAGTGATTTGAAGCCCATAGTATTAATGGCACGTGCACTGGCACCAATATTTTCAGGAACTGCTGGTTCTATAAGAATAAAATGGATTTCCATGATCTGAGTTTATTTCTCCCTTGGTAAAATTAGAAAAATGATACTTGAATCTATCATGCATAATGTATATTTGTAATTATTAGTGTTAGGTTAAAAAACTATATGTGGGGCTGTCTTAAAAGTTAATTATTTATAGAAAAAAAATGTAATCCAACTTTGTGTAACTTAGTGTGTACTTTATGATTCTTTGTGGTTCAGTTCTTTAAGATTTTACCACAAAGTTACACTAAGGGGCCACGAAGGAACACAAAGGTTTTTAAGACATCCCCTTAATCAATAATACTAAAATTGGGCTTTAGCCCCAAATACCAGAAAATATGACATTAAATATTGAAGATAAAGGACTGGAAAAGCTGATCGCTGTTGGCGACAGATTATTGATTAAACCCAAATCAGCACAAACCAAAACCAGTTCAGGTCTCTACCTGCCTCCCGGAGTTCAGGAAAAAGAGAGAATACACAGTGGTTATGTGATTAAGGTTGGCCCTGGATACCCCATTCCTGCTCTTGCTGATATTGACGAACCATGGAAGGAGAAGAAAGATGAGGTCAAATATGTCCCTCTGCAACCCCAGGAGGGGGATCTGGTTATTTACCTTCAAAATAGTGGCTATGAAATATTTTTTAATAATGAAAAATATGTGATCGTACCGCATGCTGCCATTTTGCTACTGGTTAGAGACAAGGATCTATTTAAATAAAAAACAGGTAGCTGTCCCTATTTTTGTATGCAACCTTTTCAAGCTATTCCAGGTTAGTATTATGGATCAACAAACGAAATAAAATGAAACCTATAGTACTTATTCTTGGAGCCTGGTTTTTGTTTGTAAGTGCTGTTAGTGCAAGTATAGTTGATACTGCCACGGCAAAGAATACAGGAAAAAACTTCATTTACGAAAAAATCAATACCAGGAAAAATGCTGCTTATTCAAGTATTGAGTTACAGTATTTACATACCCAAAAAAGTAATAATGAAGCAGTGTATTATATTTTTAATCTTAAAAACCAGCCTGGTTATATTATAGTATCTGCCGAAGATGAAGCATTTCCTGTTTTGGGCTATTCTTATGAAAAGGACTACATTTTAACAGAACAAAAACCTCCTGCATTTATAGAGTGGATGAAGCATTATGCTGAACAAATTGATTATATCAGAAAAAGTAATATCAGGGCAAAAAAGGAAGTTAAAAACTCATGGTTAAAATACAGTTCGAAACCCATATTTCTAAAATCAGATGCAGCAAAAAGCATCACACCTTTGCTATCTACTAAATGGAATCAAGGGAAATATTATAATGAATTGTGTCCTGCTGATGTTGCAGGACAAGATGGTCATGTTTGGGTTGGCTGTGTTGCTGTTGCCATGGCACAAATCATGAAATACTGGAATTATCCGGATTATGGTTCGGGTGAACACAGCTATGATCATTGGAACTATGGAACTCAGACAGCCAATTTTGCAGATACATATTACGATTGGGCTTCTATGCCAAATTCCTTAGGCCAGTATAATACATCTCTTGCTACATTGCTTTATCATTGTGGAGTAGCTGTAAATATGAATTATGGCACAAGTGGTTCCGGGGCATATTCTGGCACGGCAGCATCATCGCTAAAACGTTTTTTTGATTATTCACATACTTTATACTTGGCAAGAAAATATAGTTCTACAGATTCTGCCTGGAAAGCTCTTATCAAAAGTGAATTAGACCTTGGTCATCCACTTTATTACTCAGGTTATCCCAGTTCTGGTTCAGGTCATGCTTTTAATTGTGACGGATATGACGGACCCGACCATTTTCATTTCAATTGGGGATGGGGTGGTTCTTATAATGGATATTTTTATCTGGATGATCTTACTCCCGGCTCACGCGATTACACCTACACTCAAGCTGCAATAATAAATGCATATCCTGATTGTTTAGATCCGGTATGTGACGGTATTACTATTGTTACAGACCCATCCGGGACACTTAATGACGGGTCTCCAGTATCAGGTTATTTTACCAATTACAGTAACTGTTCAAATTGTGAGTATTTATTACAGCCAACGAATGCAACATCAATATATATTGAGTTTAACTCTTTTTCTACAATTGAAGGAGAAGATAGTCTGTATGTATACGATGGTGAAGACGATACAGCTCCATTATTACTTGCAATAAGTGGTGATACTTTGCCTGGTAGTTTTGTTACAAGTAGCGGTTCTGCTTATTTTCATTTTGTTTCTGATAACTATAGAACTGCCCCGGGATGGAACCT
>JAUVKW010000197.1 GCA_030596025.1 Bacteroidota bacterium
GAATGATGCAGAATCTCATGGTACGTGGTGGGTTGATCTTCCGGATCTGGTAAGCTCTGTTGATCAGATACAGGTGCAAAGAGGGGTTGGTACTTCTACAAATGGAGCCGGGGCCTTTGGTGCCACTGTGAATTTTCAAACTTTCAATTTAAGAAAGGATGCATATGCTGAAATAAATTCTTCTTTTGGATCTTTTAATACCATTAAGAGCAATGTATTATTGGGGACTGGCTTATTGAATGAAAAATTCAGTTTTGATGCACGATTCTCAAAATTGTATTCAGATGGATACATTGACCGGGCATATTCCGATCTCTTATCATTCAGTATGTCTGCATCTTATTATGGGAGCAAGGATATGATTAAACTCATTTTTCTTTCTGGGACTGAGGAAACCTACCAGGCCTGGGATGGTGTTACTCAGGAAGTGCTGGACACAAACAGAACCTGGAATGGGATAGGAATGTATATTGATGCAAAGGGTGAAGTGCAATTCTACGATAATGAAACCGATAACTATTTGCAGGATCATTTACAGGCATTTTATTCACGGGATTTAGGTACAGATCTCATGTTTAATCTTGCATTTCATTACACTGCCGGACGAGGATATTACGAACAGTATAAGCAAGACCAGGAATTCTCTGATTATGGCTTCCCAGACATTATCATTGGTGCAGATACAATTGAAAGTACTGACCTTGTAAGGCAGAAATGGCTGGATAATGATTTTTTCGGATTTACCTCTTCAATGAATTACAAAGGGGCAAATTTGAATCTGATAATAGGAGGAGCATGGAATCAGTACCTGGGTAACCATTTTGGGACAGTTATTTGGTCAGAAGTAAGCCAAAAAGGGGATAAGGATAAAGAATGGTATAGAAATAGTGGAGATAAGAAGGACTGGAATGTCTTTTCAAAAATGGTTTATAGTCCTGTTAAAGCAGTGACCTTCTATGCTGATATGCAATTAAGAAGGATTAAATATTCGATGAAAGGGCTGGATGATGACCTGAGAGATATTAGCCAATATCATGAACACCTGTTTTTCAATCCTAAGTTTGGATTAAAATTCAGAATCAATGAAAGTAATGATGCATTCTTATCGTTTTCTGTTGCTAACAGAGAGCCAAACCGCGATAATTATAAAGATGCTGATCCTTTAGGTCCTTTGCCAACATCTGAAAGATTGTTTGACTATGAGTTTGGATATAGCTTTCAATCAGGAGTAATCTCCCTTGATTTGAATGCATATTATATGGATTATAAAAACCAGCTGGTTTTGACAGGAGAAATAAATGATGTTGGTGCTCCTGTAATGACAAACATCACAGATAGCTACAGGCTTGGCTTAGAGTTAATGGCAGGTTTTATTGTAAGTCAGGGATTAAGATGGGAGTTAAGTACGACATTCAGTCAGAACAGGATTGATGACCTTAGGGTTTATATTGATGATTGGGATACCTGGGGCCAAAGAGAAGAATACCTTGGAGCCTCAAGTCTTTCCTTTTCTCCGGCAATTGTTGCCTCAAGCAATATTTCATTACATAGCTTTAAAAATTTCCAGATAAACTATTTATCTAAGTACGTAGGCAAGCAGTATATTGATAATACGGAGAATGAAGATAGAATACTTACAGCTTATTTCTTAAATGATTTAGTTATGAAGTATAGCTTCAAACCAAAATTTATGAGGGAAATTAGCTTTCAGTTCATGCTAAACAATATATTTAATGTTGAATACGAATCCAATGCATGGATATATCGATACTATTCGGGGAATGTAGAAGAAAATATTAATGGTTATTTCCCGCAGGCTGGAATAAACTTTTTAGGAGGTTTAAGCCTAAAATTTTAATTATGAAGAAATAATTTATTTTCATTAGAAAAAGTTTTGAAATATGATTATTATTCTGTATCTTACGAGAGGAAAACTTCAAAATTGCGAAAGTCTTAAAGGGTAACTAAAAACAAGTGCCAAGACGTTTTTTTCGTAAAGTTTTAGGTTTAATTTTTAGGGTATGAAGCAGAAGGCCAGGAATTTCCCCTGGCCTTTTGTATTTTATCGGTATTAAAAACTTCCTTTCTGATTGATAAATTAATCCCAATAATTTCTTAACTTTCAGCTTCATTTTTTTAATGCACTTGTGGTCGCTAAAGTCTTGAAGTTGAGCATTATGACCTTGGCTTTATGGAGAGCCTTAAAAGAATGACTTTGTTGAAAGTAAACGAATTATTGCTCAAGTTGATTAAAAGAAAAGAGTTTTGAGTGGAAGTTTTAAAGGTTTTAGAGTTCTTGTTCTATTAAAGGACAGGATAAGTCAGGATTTAATTCAGGATAGCATACAGATTCCTGATGTTGAATGGGATTTTTACACAAGAGAATTTCCAGAGCCCCTTTCTGATATACTTTTTTCAGATAGTTACGACCTGATACTTTTAGATAAAGGCATTGAGGCGGGATTTGAGAAAATACTGGAGTTTTTTTCCGGGGATGTAAGATATATCCCTGTGATTCTACTTGTGCAGGAGGGAAATACAGGATATGAAATTTCCAGAAAAAATATCTGGGATTATTGTGAATTAAAGGATACATCTGAATTAAAACGATTTGTAAGTAATTTTAGAAGGCTGAAATTTGCCAGACAAAATGAATCGGAAAATTCTGAATTCGCTAAAATCAGAAATCAATACAAAGATTTACTTATCGAAAATGCTAAGGAAGGAGTAGCGATTCTTCAGGATGGCAAGATCAAGTATGCTGACCCACAAATAGTTAGGTTTTTAAATACTTCGCTTGAAGAACTTGCTTCAAGTTCTTTCATAGAATTTATACATCCGGAAGACAGAGAAATTGTAAATATAATTTACAAAAGGAGATTATCCGGAGATGATATTTCTGAAAAATATACATTCAGAGTCATGTCAATTGATGGAGAATATGTTGCAATAGAAAATTCTGGGTTTACGATAATGTGGGATGGAAAACCAGCCACATTAAACCTTGTAACAAATGTGACAGAAAGGGTTAAGAGTGAAACAGACTTGAGGAATTCTGAAGAAAAGTACAAAGGGATTGTCTATTCATCTCCAAATGGAGTGTTAATTATGGATCACCGCGGTATTATTTTGGATATTAATGATTCCTTTTTGAATATTGTGGGGTATGAGAAAGAGGATTATTTGAATAATAAGGTTGTTGAGACTCCTGGTTTGGATGAGGATCAAAAAGGAAAAGCCAGAGAATATTTTGGTAGAATAATAGCTGGAGAGAAACTTGCTCCTTTTGAGATACGTTTTACACACTCCAGTGGCAAAACCAGATACGTTGAAGTCAGGACCAGGTTAATTAAGTCGACTGAAGAAAAAAGTGGCATAATTGCCATTTGTTCTGATATCACTGATAGAAACAGAACTATTTCTGAATTGCACGAAGCAAAGGATAAGGCTGAAGAATCAGATAGATTAAAGACTGCATTTCTTGCGAACATGTCGCATGAGATCCGTACACCAATGAATGCCATAGTTGGTTTTTCAGAGCTTCTGCGAACTACAAATATACAAGGCCCTGAAAGGGAAGAGTATTTCAATATTATAAACAACAGTTGTAGTATACTTTCAAATCTTATAGATGATATTATCGATCTGGCAAAGATTGAGGCAGGCCAAACTACTATAGCTGAAGATTTATGCAGGCCACACGAAATAATGCGTGAGTTGCAAAGATATTTCGAAGAGGAGATAAGGAAACTTGAAAAACCTATAAAATTAGTGATGGATGCCTCTATTGATCCTGATCTGATTATTAAAAGCGATGAATTCAGGTTGCGCCAAATACTCTCGAATATTATTGGTAACGCTGTGAAATTTACCGAAAAGGGAATTATTGCCTGGGGTTGTACAATTGAGAAGGAACGAGACATTAAATTCTTTGTGAAGGATACTGGTATTGGGATTTCTTCTGAAAATATCGAATTGGTGTTTGACAGATTCAGACAAATGGATGATTCTTCTATCAGGAAATATGGGGGTACAGGTTTAGGGCTCCCTGTATCCAAAAGCCTGGTTGATCTTATGGGTGGAGAGATTTGGGTTGAGTCACAGATTGGTAAAGGTTCAGAGTTTTATTTTAAAATCCCCTTTAAACCGGCGAAGGATGAACCTTACGAGGAAACTGAAGTGCTGACCAGGTCAGATATGGAGTATTCTTTTAAGAATAAGGGAGTGTTAGTTGTGGAAGACAATCTTTCAAACTTCGAATTTATAAGGGCAGTGCTGTCAAGAACCAAAGTGAAATTGTTCTGGGCCGACACAGGGGTAAAGGCCGTTGAAATGTTTAAGAAAAAAAGGAAGCATATTGATTTGGTTCTTATGGATATTCAAATTCCTGAAATGGATGGTTATGAGGCCACAGGTTTAATGAAGAAAATGAGGGAAGACATTCCTATAATTGCACAAACAGCTTTTGCAATGAGTAGGGATAAAGAAAAATCTCTCGATGCCGGGTGTGATGATTATATATCTAAACCTATAAAGCCTTCAGATCTGCTGAATATGTTAGCAAAATATCTTTGATTATGAAAAATGAAAATATTGAGAGTTTTATTAAAAATATGGTTCTTTTTTCAGGCTTGAATGACCAGGAACTTTCAGTTTTAGCTAAAAGTTTAAAGGAGGAGTCATATAAACCTGGAGATCTTCTTTTTGAGGAGAATAAGCCAAGAAAGGATCTGTTTATTATTTATGAAGGGCAAGTAGAATTGTTTAAGACTACCGAGTCAGGACAGGAAAAGCGACTTGCTACTTTTTATTCAGGAGATTTTCTTGGTGAGGGTTCCTGGACTGAAAGCAGTCCTCATTCTACTTCTGCCAGAGTGGTGTCAGATACCAGGGTTTTTATCCTGGTGAAGGATTATTTTACCGATAAAGGTCCCCAGGCAGTAAAGATATTTTCCAATATTATTCGTGTTATCTCCAGGCGAATGAAATTTGCCAACCAAAGAATCATGAATTCTGCTGCTCAATATGAATCTGGCAGAAGCAGGAAGGAGCACGATCTGCTTGGTGAAAGG
>JAUVKW010000190.1 GCA_030596025.1 Bacteroidota bacterium
ATTTTCAAGAATATGAATGCTTTTTTCTCCAACCAGGATGAGCTTGATATTACTCTTCAGTCTGGATTCATTTTCAATCATTACCTGTCTGCATGAACCACAAGGATAAACAGGTTTAGGAGTTAGGCCATTCCTGTTTAATGCAACTATTATCATAGTTTTTATTTTTACCTCAGGATAGTTGGCATTGGCATAGAATATTGCAACTCTTTCAGCACATAAGCCTGAGGGGTAGGCTGCATTTTCCTGATTGTTCCCCTTAATTATCTTTCCATTCTCAAGAAGCAAGGAAGCCCCAACATGGAAATTGGAATAAGGAGCATATGATTTTTTAGCCGAATCTAAGGCATCTTGTACAAGTTCCTGTTCAATGTTTGATAATTCTGAAAGCCCTGAGACCTCGATTATTTTTGTAGTGATCTCAATGTTTTGCATATGTCTTAAATTATTTATTCTGGCAAATTCCCTGTTGAATTATACCTTTGATTGTCAAATTTACAATATAGTTTCGATATTTGCATCTGAGAATGTATTCCAAATCAAAATCTATGGTAAATATGCTCAATAAGACCTTCAGCTTAATTGCGATGCTGTTTGCAATCTCTCTACTTATTAACTCCTGTAAAACTACAAAAGCTCCGACTAAAACATATGTCTCACAATCCAGGAAGGATTATATTTTAAAATACAGAGATTTGGCAATAAGAGAAATGAATAGAACCGGTATTCCGGCAAGTATAACTCTTGGACAGGGGATACTGGAATCGGGAGATGGAAATAGTAATCTTGCAAGAAAGGCTAACAATCATTTCGGGATTAAATGTCATAGTGATTGGACCGGCAAGAAATTCAAGCATGATGATGACAAAAAAAATGAATGTTTCAGGAAATACAATTCAGCTGAAGATTCTTACCGCGATCATTCTGATTTTCTAACCGGGAAACAACGCTATGCCTCCTTATTTGACCTTGATCCTGCTAATTATAAAGCCTGGGCAAAGGGCTTAAAAAAAGCAGGTTATGCTACACATCCAAAATATGACCATCTACTTATTGGAATTATTGAGAGCAATCAATTATATCAATACGATAAGCCTGGCAGGGTAAGTACAACTTCAGGTAAGGAAAGGAATGAGCCTAAAAGTACTGACAGTACGGATCAGCAGGTTTTTACTGATGATTTTAATATTCCTACCGGTGAAAGGAAGGTTAAAACCATGAATCGTATTGTATATATTCTTGCCCGGGAAGGAGATACCTTTGCTTACCTGGCAAGGGAAATGGATATGATGCAATGGGAATTACCTAAGTATAATGAAATGGCTGAAGATGCAGTTTTGAAAGAGGGGCAGATAATATTCTTACAGCCAAAAAGGAAACAGGCTGAATCGGGTTACGATTTCCATATTGTGAAGGAGGGTGATTCTATATGGTCTATCTCACAGAGGTATGGAGTTAAAAAAGAAAGATTGTATAATTATAATGGAATGAAGGAAGGAGAAGAACCCGAGGTGGGACAGAAGATTTGGCTGAAAAGTCAACGTTAAAGGGCAAAGGGCGCAAGGATAATTAAAGATAAAAGGAAGTCCTTATTTTTTCACTTTAAGTCTTTTTCCCCCTGTGAAATAGCAATCTCGTTGCTGAAGCTGTCTCAAAAGTCTGAAAAACTGTCATTCTGAATTTAGTTCAGAATCTTATTGTGCAGATAATCAATTGACTGAGATCCTGAAACAAGTTCAGGATGACCAAGATAGTAACTTTTGAGACAGCCCCGTTTTACGGGGTAAACTTTAATCTTTTTCCTTTAATCTTTAATCTTTATTTTGTAATGTCTGTGTAAATCCATATTTCAATCCTGGGGAATAACCCAATCCATATCTCTCGACCCTCTCAAAAATTCTGTTACAGCCATCCTTTTTTTACCAGGCAACTGAAGTTCCTTTATTATAATAAAACCTTCAGGAACAGAAATATTCAGGAAATTCTTCCCATCTGTATGAATAGATGGTATGAAATACTTATGAGATTTTTTCTCTGTTTCAGCTGAAAATATTTTAAACTGAAAAGTTTTTCCATTTGTTCCCTGTGCCTCAGACCATGCACCTGGATAAGGAGAAAGACCACGAATATGATTGTGTATATTTTCTAGTGTGTCATTCCAGGGTATTTTACAGTCTTTAGGGAATAGTTTAGGTGCTTTTCTGGAGGATTCAGACAATTGAATTGTTGTTGGTACATCTTTCCCCATGGCAATCAGCCTGATTGTTTCCAACAAAAGATCTCCACCTTTCCTCATTAGCAAGTCATGCAGCATACCTGCGTTCATGGTTTTGTCTATATCAACTTTATCCTGAAGGATGATTTTTCCGGTATCAATTTCTTTTTCTATATAAAATGTGGTAACCCCTGTTGCTTTTTCACCATTCATAAGGGCATGATTAATCGGGGCGGCTCCACGATAATCGGGGAGGAGAGAGGCGTGCAGATTGATTGTTCCGCGTCGGGGCATGTCCCATACAATTTCCGGTAGCATCCTGAATGCAACAACAACAAATAAATCAGCATTAATTTTTCTTAGTGTATCAAGGAACTCCGGATCTTTGAGATTAGGTGGTTGTAATACCTTAAGTTTGTTGGCTGCAGCATAATTTTTTACTGCAGACATTCTTATCTTCTGCCCCCTGCCTGCTGGCTTGTCAGCTGCAGTAATAACACAGCTAATCTGAATTCCCGCCTTGTGGATTTTTTTCAGAGAGTGACTGGCAAATTCAGGAGTGCCCATAAAAACTATACTGAATTTTTCCATTAAAGCTTGTGTTTGTGATTTTTCTCTTCTCTTTCTCACCGCTCATTACTCACCTCTTCTTCCTCTCTCTTTCTTTATCTCTCTTTCGCCCTCTCGCTCTCTCTCCCCCTCGCTTTTTCAACTCACCACTCATCTCTTCTTCCACTCACCACTCATCTCTTCTTCCACTCACCACTCATCTCTTCTTCCACTCACCTCTTCTCTTTCTTGCCCTACGCCCTGTGCCCTTCGCCTTTAGCCTTTAGCCTCTTCAATATACATTAATCATTATTCATTCTTTAGCGGTTTGACAAGTTCAAGAACATGGCCCATCTTTTCCTTTTTGGTTTGAAGATAGAATTCATTGTGTGTGTTTGGAGAAGCCTCAAGGTGTACAATCTCAACTATTTTCAGGCCATATCCTTCCAGTCCGGCTCGTTTTACCGGGTTATTGGTCATCAATTTAATTTTCCCCAAATTTAATTCACGCAGAATATTTGCACCAACCCCATAGTCCCTCTCATCTGCATTAAATCCAAGGTCCACATTGGCCTGAATAGTGTCTCTTCCCTCTTCTTGCAGTTTGTAGGCTTTCATTTTATTAAACAGGCCAATGCCTCTTCCTTCCTGGTTCATATATAGCAGAACTCCCTTTCCTTCCTTATCAATCATTCTCATTGCCTCATGTAGCTGGGTGCCACAATCGCATCTCATCGAACCGAAAATATCTCCTGTTACACATGATGAATGAACCCGGACAAGCACAGATTCATCTTTTGTCCAATTTCCTTTTGTAAGTGCAACATGCTCCATTCCATTTGATAGCTGTAGGAATGGGATCAGAGAGAATTCGCCATATTTTGTTGGCAATTTCACTTCCACTCCCATTTCAACAATGCTTTCATGGAGCAACCTGAAAGAGATCAAATCGCGTATGGAAATAATTTTTAGATTAAATTTTTTCGCAATGACTTGCAATTGGGGAAGACGTGCCATCGAGCCATCTTCATTCATAATTTCAACAAGTACACCTCCTGGTTTTAGTTCTGATAGTCGTGCCAGGTCAACTGCTGCTTCCGTATGACCAGCCCGTCGCAATACACCTCTTGACTTTGATTTTAAAGGAAATATATGACCCGGGCGACCCAGATCATCAGGTTTGGTTTTTGGATTTATAAGTGCTTTGATAGTCCTTGACCTGTCTGAAGCCGAAATTCCTGTTGAACTTTCCTCATTTATGAGGTCTACCGATACAGTAAATTGTGTTTCATGATAGGAAGTATTCTTCCCAACCATTAATTCCAACTCCAATTCATCACATTTTTCTTCAGGTATGGCTGCACAAATCAAGCCGCGACCATGTGTAGCCATAAAATTAACCATCTCCGGTGTGACCATTTCTGCAGCTGCAATAAAATCACCCTCATTTTCCCGGTCAGCATCATCTACAACAATGACTACTTTACCCTTTTTTATTTCTTCAATTGCTTCTTCAATAGAATTTAAACCCGGACCAGGATAGTTCTCGGGGAGTTTATTGTGATTGATTCCTTTTTGTAGGTTGCCAAACATTTGTCTTAATTCCTTTTAAAAACCATAGAAATCCTGCGAGAATTGCAAGGTTTGTATTATAAAAATGTGTAACGAATCGCAAAATTACGATATGTATTTTAATTTTCCTTAATATATAGTCGAATATTGGACTTATTAACAAAATGAGCTGCACATAAAAAAGAATCATGAAAAATGTTTCCTCATAATTCATTGCACTGCTTAATAGTGCAAGCAGCAGGAATAAAGGTCCGAACCATCGCAAAACCTTATGGGATAGAAAACAAAAACCTACCGGTTGAAATACCTTGAGCAAGAGATGAGCAAATTTGTTGAGGTTTTGAAAATTTCCTGCTGAAATACGCATTTTCCTTCTGAATTCTTCCAGCCAGTTATTTGAAACATCTTCCACAACAAAGGAAAGTGGTTCGCAAATAGACCATGATTGGTTTTCAAGGACTTTCATGTTGATATAAAAGTCATCCACCAGAAAGTTTTCTGGCACTGGATGAAATAATGTTTTTCTGATTCCATAAAATCCACCTGAAGGACCCATCATACTACCCCAGAGCATACTCTCCATTTTCTTAATCCTGGATTCCCACTGAACGTATGTGGTTTCCTGAATAGATATACCTGAATGATCCAGCCCTGTATGGCTCATTACAGAATCCACCAGACCAATTTTTTCATTCCTGAAATTTCTCACCAATAATTTTAAACTATTTGGTTTATGAATAGTGTTGGCGTCAGTAATTATAAGAATTTCACCCCGGGCTTTTTTGGCTAGCTTATTGATGATCTTAACTTTCCCCATTCTTTCTTTGAAAAACTCATTCTTCAGGAGTTCGTTTTCCCCGGTAAATGATTTTAGAATATCGTTTGTTCTGTCTGTTGATGCATCAGATCCAACAAGGATCTCGATCTTTTCCTCAGGGTAAATTAACTCAAACAAACTTTTCATTTTTTCTTCCAGTACGTCTTCTTCATTATATACAGCAAGAAGAATGGATACAACAGGAAAGCTTTTCTCATTGGTGTAAAATTCCTGGTTCCCTGTTTTTGCGCGACTCGCAACCATAAGGATGAA
>JAUVKW010000020.1 GCA_030596025.1 Bacteroidota bacterium
TCATTTCAGCCTTTCCCTCGGCATTTGTATTTCCAAATGTGTAAACTCTTTTTACTTGTGACATGTTATCAATTTTATTAAAAATTTAATCTCAAAAATGAACACAAAAATAGCAAATATTTTTACATCTGGGCAGTAGATTCTGAAACAAGCCTGTCCCGGGTTCATAGAGGGGTTCGGAATGACAGATCCGGATAGGAAAACTTGATTTAACACCAGTTTCTTTTATACTCTTTTTGTTTGAATATGTAGAAGGCCAGTACAGCTATACTAAAATAATATTATGCTTTTGGCATTCCTTTCTCATTATTTCTGGCCAAATACTGCATTGTATTTCACCAATGTGTGCTTTTTTCAGGAAAAACATGCATAGCCTTGACTGACCAATACCACCACCTATGGATAAAGGAAGCTTGCCCAATATTAATTGCTGGTGAAATAATAAGTCTTTTCTGTTTAGAGTGTCAGTTAATTCCAGTTGTTTCATTAAGGCGTTTTTATCAACCCTGATTCCCATTGAAGATATTTCGAAAGCCATTTGCAGAATCGGATTCCATAGAATAATATCTCCATTTAATCCTGTATATCCATTTTCTCCCGGTGAGGTCCAGTCGTCATAGTCAGGAGCACGGCCATCATGTGGTTCCCCATTTTCAAGTTTGTTACCTATCCCAATAATAAATATTGCTCCATATTTTCTTGCGGCTTCATTTTCACGTTCAGCTGGTGACAACTCCGGGTATTCAGCCAGTAATTCCTCAGAATGAATGAATGTGATTTGATCAGGAAGAACTGGTTTTATCTGTGCATAATTCTCATAGATGACAAATTCAGTGCGCTTCAGGACTTCATAAATTTTAGTAACGATATATTTAAGAAAATCTGTAGTTTTCTGTTTCTTATTAATTACCCTTTCCCAATCCCATTGGTCAACATATAGTGAGTGCAGATTTGTTAGTTCTTCATCAGGCCTGATGGCGTTCATATCGGTATAAATACCATATCCTTCTTGGATCTGGTAATCTGCAAGGGCCATTCTTTTCCATTTTGCCAGCGAGTTGACTACTTCAGCATCAGAATTGTCTAAATCTTTTATTGAAAAGGCTACTTTTCTTTCTGTACCATTGAGATCATCATTTATACCTGTGCTTTTTAAAACAAACAAGGGTGCGGTTACACGGCGCAACCGAAGTTCTGATGATAAGTTTTCCTGTAATGTATCCTTTATTAGTTTGATTGCTTTTTCAGTCTGTTTCAAATTTAAAATGCTCTTGTAGTTCTTTGGTGCAATAAATTTTGTCATAATCAAATAGTATATTAGTTTTCGGATTAAAACTATCTGTATTGAAAGTAAAAACAAAATAAAATTGCAAATAAGTTATAAAAAATTTAGATTTGCTTAGAATATGTGCTTAAAAGAGATAAAATAGTAATATAATGTAAATAATTGGACTCAGAAATGAATAAAAAATTTCATATTGATACTTTAGATCGTAAAATACTCTCTATTCTTACAAAAGATGCTCGTGTTACATTTTTAGAAGTTGCACGAAAATGCCATGTTTCAGGTGCTGCAATACACCAACATGTAAAACGCTTAACCCGTCTTGGAATAATTGAGGGCTCGGAGTATATTGTAAATCCAAAGACCATTGGGTATAGTACTTGTGCATACATAGGTATTTTTCTTGAACAGGCTGGTTTGTATAGTAGGGTGGTTGAAGACTTGCTGAATATTCCTGAGATAACGCAATGTCATTACACTACTGGCAATTACTCAATATTTATTAAAATATATGCCAGGGATAATGATCACTTAAGGCATATACTTGCTGAAAAATTGCAAAACATAAAGGGCGTCTCAAGAACGGAAACATTTATCTCACTTGAGGAAAGCATTAACAGGCAGTTACCTATTCCTGAATTTGATGTATGAGAATATCTATTTGTTTTTTAGCCAGAGAGATTGTCACAAACAAATATTTCGGATTTTTTCAAAAGTAATATTTGATGAACTTAAAATCATCTAAAAATTCTATGGTAAAAGAAACTCTTTACGGATATTGTATCCAACACTTTCAATTTCATCTTTTACCTTATTCTGATCAACGGACTTCCCGGCAAAAATCACTTCTCCGGATGTAAGGTTTATCTGAACATCTTCTATTCCTCTTACAGAACGAATAGCGTTTTCTACATTTTCTTTGCAGTGATTACAGGTCATTCCTTCAACAATTATGTTCCATTCTTGCCAGGTTTCGGGTGTGGAGGTCATAAATGAGATGGCAGATCCCTTTGAGGCTCCATGTTTATAAAAGGATATTCCTGTTGGTATAACACCACAGGAGCATAGCGGTAATGGAATACCTAACAGAGAGGCATTAATTGCTGCTTTGGTATTATTTCCTCCCATAAATTTGTTGACTTTTTGCTTGGGGAAAAAAACATGAAGCAAACCGGCAAAGAGGAATCCCAGCATGAGATATGGAGACATCTCATTAATGATCTCAATAAAGTCGAATATGAAATTTATGAAGTATGTTTTGATAAGATCCATAAGAGATGAATAATTATTGTAAAGTTAATTTAAAGATCTGTATCATGATAAGACCTAATACTATTTGGATACTATTTGTAATCACCAGAGTCTAATGGTCTAAGAGTCTAAGGGACTGCGACTTTTTGACCTTTTGACTTTTATTTTGATTATGATCTGGGATGGAACTGAATGATTGTATCTCTCAGGTATTCCCTGTCAAGGTGAGTGTAAATTTCAGTAGTGATTATTGATTCATGGCCCAGCATCTCCTGAACAGCTCTCAGGTCAGCACCTCCATCTATCAGATGGGTGGCAAATGAATGTCGAAAAGTATGAGGGCTAACCTGTTTTTTCAAACCTGTTTTTACAACCAGGCCTTTTATTATAGTGTAGATCATAATTCGCGACAGTCTTCGTCCATTCCGGCTTAAGAATAAAATATTTTCATCTTTTTTATCAATCTTTTTGAGCTTGCTCCTGTCTTCCAGGTAATAATTTATTTCTTTAATAGATTGTGAGCCAATAGGCACCAGGCGTTCCTTTTTCCCTTTGCCAATGACTTTAATATAACCATGCTTAATGTATAAATTTGATATTCTTAATTCAATTAATTCACTAACTCTTAATCCGCAACCATAAAGGGTTTCCAAAATTGCCTTGTTTCTTTGTCCTTCCGGCCTGCTTAAGTCTATGGCTGACAGAAGTATTTCAATCTCTTTTATCGATAGAACTTCCGGGAGTTTTCTGCCAATTATTGGAGACTCAATAAGAGCAGTTGGGTCAAGTTCGATATAATCTTCAATCAGAAGATATTTAAAGAAGGCTTTTAGCCCTGAGATCATTCGGGACTGAGACCTTGGGCTTACTCCAAGTTCAGATATCCATTTCAGGAATGCTTTAATATGTGAAGCTTCAGTTTTTTCAGGACTCACCTGAATCTCATTGATATCAAAGAATTGAGTTAATTTTTGAACATCATGAACATATGCTTCTACAGAGTTCCCGGAGAGTGATCTTTCAAGGCTAAGGTATGTCTTAAAACCCTTTATATAGTTGATCCAGATGTCATTCATGTTTTATAACAAGTCAAGATATAATAACATTCTTTAAATTACATATATTTTTGTTAAGAACAGAATTAACAAAGTTAGATAACCAATATAATTTAAGGCATATGAAAATCCAAATAATTAATGGTCCAAATTTAAACCTCACAGGAAAAAGAGAGCCGGGTCATTATGGGACTTCATCTTTTGATGAATTCCTTCCCATTTTGAAGGAACATTTCAAAGATATCCAAATTGACTATTTCCAGTCGAATGTTGAAGGATTAATTATTGATAAGATACAGGAGATTGGTTCTGTATGCGATGGAATTGTTATAAATGCTGGTGGATATACACATACTTCAATTGCTATTGCTGATGCCTTAACTGCAATGAAAGTTCCTGCCGTGGAAGTACATATTTCAAATATCTTAGCCAGAGAGGAATATCGACATATTTCATTTATTGCAAATGCATGCCGGGGAAGTATTATGGGCCTGGGAATGGATTCGTACAGGTTGGCCGTTGAGGCCCTCAGGGTAATTGTGGCAGAGAAGAAATGAGAAAAGAGTAAGAAGTAGGCAGGAACTCGGAACAATTAAAGGCGAAGAGGCGAGGGAGCGACGGGGCGACTGGGAGAAAGAGCGACGGGGCGAAAGAGAAGATGAGTGAGGCTAAAGGCGTAAGGCGCAGGGCACAAGGCAAGCAGGGCGACAGAGGGATGGAGCGACAAAGAGAAAATAAAATAAAGGGCTTCAAGCCTGAAGATAAGAAAAAAATAGCACCAGGCTTTAGCCTGGTGTTTAGGGTTTAATCAGAGTCAGGTTTTGGCGCAATTTTTGCCTTGTGCTGAACCTTTCAATATGCCCGGGTACAAGGTTTGTTGAAGGTTGCAAAAACTTGTGACAAAACCGAAATAGGTAATTCAACTTCCAACACTTTTAAACCCTCTTTGCCCTCCGAAGCTACAGCGTAGGAGGGGAACATCCTTTAACCTTCATCTTTTCTCGCCCTATAACAATGGCAGCCTGTCAAGAATAATTACGAGTGAGATTCCTAATCCTGCTCCGGATAAAACCAGATTCCACTCTCTTCTTTTTACACCCAACAGATCCACAAGTATCCATGTGAAGAAAATAATTATTGCTACAATCAGAAACTGGCCAATTTCAATGCCCAGATTAAAAGAAAAAAGTGGTCCAATAATACTACTTTCTTTACCCAGTAAGCTTTTCAGGTAGTTCGAAAAACCCAGCCCATGGATTAGACCAAAAAATAAAGCCAGAAAATATTTAAAATAATGTGCTTTTAGTGAAATTTTGCCCGATTTTTGCAGGATATTGGCAAGTGCTGTAATCAGAATGGTAACCGGGATGAGGAATTCAATCAGATTAGTTGGTACATTTATGAATTTTAATGTTGCCAGACCCAGGGTAATTGAATGACCAATGGTAAATGCAGTAATTAAAATGAGCAGTTTTCTCCATTGCCTAAGCTGGTAAACAGCACAAAGAGTCAGGATAAATAATATGTGATCATATGCTTTTAGGTCTGCAATATGATCGATCCCAAGGGAAAGATACATTTGAAATGTGGACATAAGCATTTTTTTTCAAAGGAATAAAAAATATTTGAACAAAATTTAATCTGATACTTGTGTTTTATTTTAGTTTGGACATATTATTATTAATAACATTCTTTTTCCATCCGATTCATGTCTCGGTTACAAATATTGAATATATGGAATCTGAAAAGAGATTTGAGGTTTCCTTTAAATTTTTTTATGATGATTTTGAGACTATTATTTCAGACAAATATAATGTTCAACTACACCTGGGTACCGAAAAAAGACTGGAAAACGAAGATATTTATTTCTTAATGTATATAAAAGAAAGGTTTCAGTTATTTGCAGACGGCGAAATACTGGATCCTGGTTTTAAGTCAAGAAGGATGAATGATGATTCCATATGGCTATATTTTTATTTTGAAAGGATTACTCCGGTAAAAAATATTGAAGTAAGAAATAGCTTAATGATGGATTTATTTCCTGACCAGAAGAATTTGGTAATATTTAAAAGTAAAGGGTTGGAGAAGGGATATATTTTGAAAAGTAAAAATGATAAAATTGATATTCATTTATCTAATGATTAATTTTGTGTCTAAGCTATACATATAAAAAATATTTATCCGTGAGGTTTTGGCAAATTAGTAGCATACTATTGTATTTACTGGCTTTAAGTCCGGGCTCCTTTGCTACGCATAACCGCGCTGGCGAGATTACCTATAAGCAAATTTCTGATTTAACATTTGAAATAACTATTTGGACCTATACTTATACCAAAAGCGTTGCAGACAGGAGTGAACTGCCTGTTGACTGGGGAGATGGCACCAGAACAATTGCTCCACGTGTAAATGAAGTATATCTTCCAAATTTCTATAAAAGGAATAAATATGTTGCCACCCATACTTATCCCGGACCTAGAGTTTATAAAATTGTTGTTCAGGACCCAAACAGGAACTTTGGTGTTTTGAATATACCAAATTCGGTAAATGTGGTCTTCTCTATTCAAACTACTTTAATGATAAACCCTGTAATTGGATATAACAATGCACCATTATTATTGAATCCTCCATATGATAAGGCAGCACGAGGCAGACTTTTTATACACAATCCTGCAGCATATGATGGAGATGGTGATAGCCTTTCTTACAAGCTCACAATCTGTACCAGGGAAGATGGGATACCAATAGAGAATTATACTTTTCCACCTGCAAGTGACACTCTGTATGTGGACCCCTTATCCGGAGATCTGGTATGGGACTCCCCTGTGGATACTGGTTTTTATAATATTGCCATGAATATTGAGGAATGGAGACAGGGAATAAAAATTGGAAATATTGTAAGAGATATGCAGATAAATGTTTACAATACAGATAACAATCCTCCTGTAACAGACCCTTTGACAGATTTTTGTATTGTGGCCGGAGATTCTATCGATTATATTGTTTCGAGTAGTGATGCTGAAGGGGATTCTATTCTTCATTATGCAACCGGTGGGGTTTTCTTTATGCCTGAAAACCCAGCGGATTTTAATACTATATCATCCTCACCAGGTTCGGTTTCTTCCAGGTTTACCTGGAAAACAAATTGCAGTCATGTAAGGCAACAGCCATATAATGTTCTCATCAAAGCGGAAGATGATAATCCTGATCTTTCACTGGTAGATATAAGTAGTTTTAATGTCAGGGTATTGGGTCCGCCACCCGAAGATCTGACCCTAAGTCCAACAAATACTTCAATTCAATTACGCTGGTCCCCCGGAAATTGCACCAATGTTGAAGGATTTAGAATATATCGTAGAATTGGATACTTCGGTTTTATTCCGGATTCATGCCAAAATGGAGTTCCTTCCTCAACAGGATTTGTTAGCATTGGTGAAACTTCAAGCTCTGTGGACACTAGCTTTCTGGATAATGGAGGGGGGAGTGGATTATTGCAGGGTACAGATTATTGTTATATTGTGGTTGGACTTTATAAGGATGGAAGTGAAAGTATAGCTTCAACAGAAGAATGTGGTGGCTTGATTCAAGGGGCTCCTATTATTACAAATGTTAGTGTTCGGAATACTGATCTGGTAAATGGATCAGTTCTGGTAGCCTGGATGAAACCCAGAGACCTGGATACAATTCCTGCAAATGGCCCATATGAATATATGATATACAGGGCAGAAGGAATTTGGGGAAATAATTATACCCTGATCCATAATTATCAGACAGCTGATTTGTTGGATACAAGCTTTGTTGATACTTTAATCAATACCCTGGATTTTGCATATTCATATAAGATTGAATTGTATAATGATGAGGTTGGAAACAGGTTTCTGATAGCCCCTCCCAGTGTAGCTTCTACGGTATTTTTAAGCATATTCCCCGGAGACAATCACCTGGAAATACACTGCCGCAAGAATGTTCCATGGGTAAATACCCAATATGTTTTTTATCGTGAAAATGAGTTAAATATTTTTGATTCTATTGGCTTTAGTTCAGATACTGTATTTGTGGATGACGAATTGGTCAATGGTAAAACGTACTGTTATAAGGTAAAGACAATAGGTTCTTATAACAGACCAGGGCTCCCAGACATGCTTGTGAATTACTCCAACGAAGCTTGTGGGGTTCCAATCGATAATGAGCCTCCATGTCCACCTGTTCTTACTGTTGCATCAATATGCGACAGCCTGTATAACTATATCAGCTGGACAAACCCGAATAATTCCTGTGCTGATGATGTTGAAACTTATAATTTGTATTATAAAGCTGAATTAGATGGAAGCCTGGAATTGATTGCAACCAATCCTTCAGCCTCTGACACTACCTATATACATCATATTGCAACATCCCTTGCCGGGTGTTATGCTGTTACTGCTATAGACTCTTTTGCAAATGAAAGCGTTTATTCAAATATAGTTTGTGTGGATAGTTGTTCTTATTATGAAATTCCAAATGTTTTTACTCCAAATGGAGATGACATTAATGATAAGCTGGTTGCAAAGACAAGTCCTTTTATTGATAGGATAGATCTGAAAATATTTAGCAGAGGTGGTGTTTTAGTATTTAAAACAGATGACCCTGAAATAAACTGGAATGGCTTACACATGAGAAATAATAATATAGTATCACCAGGTGTCTACTATTATATGTGTGATGTTTATGAGAAAAGATTAACAGGGATTGAAGCAAGGCATATTTCCGGGTTTATTCATGTAATTACTGAAAAAGGAGCTTCGATAAATATCGAATGATTATTGCAAAAGTATGGAATTGAATAAAAAAATATTTTTGATGATGTTTCTTGCATTTCTGATTGGAAGAAATGGAGTAGGGCAGGAGTCTGTTTATTTAAAAGCTTTGGCCGGTGTTCAGGAAGAAAAGTATGTTGAGGCAATTGAACTCTTTAATCAGCTAATAACAAGCAAAAAGTCTGATTACAGATTATTTATGCAAAGGGGAGAAAGTTATTATTTAATGGGTGGGTATCAACATGCTGTTGAAGACTTTCTTAGTGCTGAGGATCTGCAAGCTGATTGTTCCGCCTTGTGGCTTGCCAAGTCTTATGCAAAACTTGATAATCCTGTGGAGGCTATTAAGTACCTTAAGCAGCATCTGGAATCTGACCAGAAAAAGTCAGAAAAAGAAATCCTTTTAGAAAAGGCATTTGAAGAACTGGAGCGGACAAAAGAGTGGAGAAACTTATGGAAAGTGGACTGGTATTCAGAATTTGAACGCCAAAAGTCAGATATAGAATACCAAATTTCTAATTCAAACCTGGATGAGGCTTTAAGGGAAATAAATATCCTGATACATCAAAAGGAGGATGATGCCGATTTATTTTACCTAAGGGCTATTGCCTATGAAGAGATGTTTAAATATAACCAGGCTCTTGTTGATTATTCACTGGCAGTTAAATTAGGTGAAGGAAAGATTGATTATCGCTTAAGCAGGATAAAGCTTTATTTGTTGATGCAAAGGCCAGATGATGCTCTTAATGATATAAATGATATTCTTCTGGAACACCCGGAGATGTTTGATCTTTACCTGGAAAGGTCGGAAGTGTATAAACAATTAGGAAGTTATGAATTGGCCAGGGAAAGCATAGATGATTATCTGGTGTTTTTCCCATACAAGGATGACGTTTTATATTTGGGAGGCATTATTTGCTATGAGGCAGGAAGTTATTTTTCTTCTTTGGAATATTTTAACAAGGCATTAGAATTGTCGCAGGCCAGGAAGGAATATTTTGTTGCCAGAGGGCGTACTTATTATCAGTTACAGACTTATTTCTATGCTGACAGTGATTTTGGGATGGCTCTGGATCTGGACCCATCTGATTCTGATATTTATCTGAATCGGGGGAAAGTCAGGGTCAAAATTGGAAAGTTTGAAGGCGCATGTTATGATTTTAATAAGGCTTTTGAAATGGGAGAGAAGAAAGCCCTGTCCTATTTGCAAAAATATTGTGATTATTGATAAAAGTCTGAACTTTATTGCTAAAATAGCTTCTAGCCTATTTCGCTTGGCTATTGGCTGTCATGCTGGACTTGATTCAGCATCTTTGTTAATCCAATAAGGTATTGAAAAACATGCCTGTAGTCATCAGGAGTTCAGGATAGCAACATTTCAATCAGTTAGAAAACTAGAATCCGTAAATAGTAAAGCCCCCATCTACAGCAATAGTCTGCCCTGTGATATAAGCAGCAGCTGGCATACACAGAAAAGCTACTGTACCTGCAATATCTTCTGGTCTGCCAATTCTTTTCATTGGTGTACGCTTAAGTACTTCATCCAGGTATTTAGGATCCTTTAATACTTGTTTAGCTAATGGAGTATCAATATACCATGGAGCAACTGCGTTTACACGAATTCCATGTTCAGCCCATTCACTGGCAAGGTTCCTGGCAAGCTGGTTTAAGGCAGCCTTGGTCATCCCGTAAATTGCCCCGGTTCTCATGTGTGTTAATCCTGCAACTGATGATACATGAACAATGTTTCCCTGCTGTGAATTAATTAACAGTGGGAGGCATCTTTTTGACAAATCTAAGGCAGACTCAAGATTTGTTGAGAAAATGTGCCTGTAGTCAGATACAGAATATTCAGCTACTGGTTTACGAATATTTGTTCCCACATTATTTACAAGAATATCCAGATAAGACCAGGATTGTTGAATATATGACATGAGTTTGATCCTGTCATCCTCTTTACTCACATCAGCTTTGAATGTGATCAAAGCCTGCCCGGAAATATTTAGATTCTTTAAATTATAAAGATCTTTTTCATTTCTTGATGCAGTAATTACATTGGCCCCTAATTCTAGTAATTCTTTTACAATAGCAAGACCAATACCTTTGGTGCCTCCTGTAACCAATGCATTTTTGTTTTTCAGATTCCAGCGTTCCATAAGTGAATCACTTTTTTATTAATTACCACTATTACCCGGTAAATATATCTTAATTGAGGAATTAGAATTCGTGCTATTACCGGGCTATAGCCCATATACAGTTTATATTAACTGACGCTAGTTCTTCAAAACTGGCCTGTATATATATATCTTTCCTCTCACTATGGTTTTCAAGTCAAGTGAACTGACTCCAACTTTCCGGCCTGAAAAAGAATTGTTTTGGTGTGCAATATCAAAATTGCTTTCCCCCTTTACTTTATAAATTATAGCCGTATGTTGATACATTTGTTCTTTGTAAATCATTTGACCAACGGAATAGGTGATTTTTACATTTTTAAATTGAATAATATCACCGGGAAATATTCTATCCTTACCAGGATTTAATCGTTTACCATATTCGAATTGTCCATCCCATTCGGCATTATTCCTGTTCAGTGCCTGAAAGGCAAGATCCCAACATTCTCCCCTGTCAACCTGTTTCCCAATTACGGTTTGTACATAATCTACGATTCTTTGATTAAGTTCAGGAATTTCTGCACCTGTGAAGGAAGAGAGAAGAAGTATAAATAGAAATAGATAATATTTCTTTTTCATGTTTCTATTTCCCACGATAAACATGGCTGTAAATCATGTTGAATAAGTCAGTAGCATCAAATGGTTTAATCAGAAAACCATCCAGACCAGCCTCCTCAATTTTTTCTTTTACTTCAATCAGTATGGATGCTGTCAGGGCTACAACTGGCAGGTTCTTATATTTTCCTTGATGCATTTTCTTAATATTCCCGGTAGCTTCAAAACCATCCATTTCAGGCATTTGAAGATCCATTAGGATGAGATCATAGGAGTTTTTCTCAACCATTTCAAGTGATATTCTGCCATTTTCAGCCTCATCCACCTGAACACCCCAATTTTCAAGAAATTTCCTTGCCACCAATCGATTGATTTGATTGTCTTCTACAACCAGGATTTTAAGTCCAACAAGAGATTTATTATCATGATCAATAGTTTTTGTGATCCTGACTTCTTTCAATGTTGATTTTTTGAATGGAATGGTAAAAGAAAAGGTGGAACCCTTATTTGGCACACTGCTTACATGAATCTCACCTTTTTGAATTTCAACCAGTTTCTTACTTATTGCAAGTCCCAGGCCAGAACCACCAAATCTTCTGGTTATATCAGACCTTTCCTGTGTGAAGCTATCAAAAATAATATCCAGCTTGTCTTTTGAAATCCCAATGCCGGTATCTTTTACTGAAAATTTAATAATGTGTTCCTGCTCAGTTTCTTTTTCCAATTCCAGACATACTTCTACTTTACCCTCAGTAGTGAATTTAATCGCATTTCCTATCAGGTTAGTGAGGATTTGGCCTAATCTAACCTTGTCGCCAATTACTATTTTTGGGATTCCCTCTGAAAGGCCAAGCTTCAATACAATATTTCTTTCTTTGGCCTTAACCATTAATACTTTGATTATCTCTTTAACGATTGTTAATGGATTGATATCCAGTTCCTCAAGAATAACCTTTTCAGATTCCAACTTGCTATAGTCAAGGATGTCATTTATCAGAGCGAGGAGAGTTTCCCCGGAGTATTTCAGGGCAGTAAGATATTCCAGTTGATCTGGCCTGGGTTCAATCTCAAGTAACAATTGTGACATCCCAATGACTGCATTCATTGGGGTTCTTATTTCATGACTCATAGTGGAGAGGAATTGCTGCTTGGCAATTGCTGCTTCTTCAGCCTTTTGCTTGGCAATTCGCAGATTATCCTCAGCATGTATCTTTGTTATTGCAAGGCTAATTTGGTTGGAAACAAATACCAGAATATCCAAATCGTCTTCACTGAATGCATTTTCATCATCATAACTTTGAAGACTGATTACACCGAAAATTTCACCTTTTGTATGAAGGGGGACTCCTAACCAAACCTTTGAAGGAGACCCTATCAGATCGATCTCTCCCTCATTTTCCAGTCTCTCCAGGTCTGGAAGTCTGAGTAAGACAGGGCTTTGCGACTTAATAACATGTCCGGTAATGGTTTTTTCTATTGAAATTTTCTCAAATCTGTCTTTTTCATCTACGAAGAAGGGAAAATACAGTGTGTTGTCCTCCTTATTGTAAAAGGCAATGAATAAATTGGTGGTATCCAGAACAGTGTCCAATTCTTGTTTGACAATGTCAAGGAGCCCTTCAAGGTTTTTAGAAGTCAATACTGCTGTAGAGATGTTGTTAATGAGTTGCTGAATTTTTTCAGCTTTGATCCTTTCAGTAATATCCCGGTAGATTCCAAAGTTTCCAATCACTTCATTACCTAGCTTCACAGGGGTCCCCATAATGGAAACATTAATGGGGTTACCGCTTTTGTGGTGTCTTATTGCTTCTGTAAATACTATATCTCCCATATTTATTTTCTTCGAAATGGCAGTTGCTTCATTATACTGCTCTGCATTTGGGAGTAATTTGTCAATTATCTGGCCAATGGATTCCTTATCTGAATAACCAAAAAGCCGGGTAAATTCCTTATTGATACGAGCAATCTTATTATTGACAATTTGCACAATTGCTTCGGGGGCTTCTTCAAATAGTTGTTCCAAATAAGCTTTTTCAACTTCAAAAGCCTGTTCCTGCTTTTTACGCTCAGTAATATCAACCATAACTCCCCTGACTCCAGCAGGTTTTCCATTTCTATGAAAAACAGAAAAATAAGTAAGAACCGGAAAGGTTGAATTATCTTTTCTACGAACTGTATATTCCTGCGTCGGAATGTCTAATCCTTCAATCTTTTTCTTGAGATTCACACGGGCTCTGCGTAAATCCCGGGGAATGAATAGCTTGTCAAGTGTGATTCCTTCGTCCAGGTCTTTTTGTGTAAATTGAAATTGTTTAAAGGCCTGAATATTTGCCAGGATAATATTTCCATCCAGATCAGCTTCACAAACCATTTCGGGCAACATTTCAATAAACTCCTTAAACCGCTCTTTGTCTTTTTTAACTTCTTCTTCTCTCAGTTTTGTTTCAGTCAGATCATTATAAACAGCCATGACTTGTCCATCAGGAAGCTTATAAACATAATTATCCCTCCAGGCTTTAATTATATTATCTTCATAAAAATGAACTGGGAAGAGTTCGGATTTTCCGCTTTTCCAGACTCTTTGAAATACCTCCAACAACCCAAATTCTTCAATCCCGGAAAAAACCTCTTTCACATTTTTTCCAATCACGTCTTTTTTCTTTACTTTTTCTAATTTTTCAGCTGCACAATTGAATTCAGTGAATACGAAGTCTTTGCCATTGTTTACAGCCTTGTAAACTGCAACGCAATCATTAATATGCTTGAATATATCCTGATAATTCATAATCTCTTTGGGAGATTGTTATTAATTTGGTTAAAAATAAGAAAATATTAGTTTATACTATTGATTATGACATTATATATACAATAATCATTGGTGTCCGACTAAATCGGGCTTCATTGAGAAAACAGCTTGTTTGTGTTTTTATTAGGCTTGTAATCAGATGCTTGTGTTTTGGTAAAAGCCCATTCTTTTGAAAATTTTGAATAAGCCCAGGCTTAAGAAGCTATGTGAAAAATTGTGTGGATCAAAATAGCTGATTATTTTACAATTAAGACCAGGTATTTGATAGGCTTATATATCCTTCTCCCTGAGCATCTATGTGTCCAATTAGTGCAGCATCTTCGACCCCTGAATTTTTCAGTTCCATGATTAATTTACCTGAATATTTTTCCGGAATGCTTAATAGTAAACCTCCTGAAGTTTGGGCATCTGCAAGCAGGATCTTATCATTTGTTGAAATGTTGGTGTCAGCAATAAGAAAATCTGATACATAGTTCAGATTATTTTTTGTTCCTCCCGGGATTATGTCAATGGCTGCATATTCTATGGCCTTATCCAGCAAGGGGATATTTTTAATTTGCAATGTAGCATTTACTTTGCTGGCTTTTAACATTTCCCTTAAATGCCCCAGAAGACCATATCCTGAGATATCTGTACAGGCCGAAACAGGGTGTTTTTCTGCAATCTCTGCAGTGGTTTTATTGAGCCTTGACATCATATTTACGACTTGTGAAATAGTTTCTTCCGGGACAATTCCTTTTTTCATGGCAGTGGAAATTATTCCTGTACCAAGGGGTTTGGTAAGAATTAATGCATCTCCCACTTTAGCCCCTGAATTCCTGAGGATTTTTTCAGGATGAACCATACCTGTTACCACCAATCCAAACTTTGGCTCTGTATCATCAATGGTATGCCCACCCAATATTCCAATTCCAGCCTCCTGCACTTTATCACTTGCCCCTTTTAATATTTCTTCAAGCACGGTCATGGGTAATCGTGTACTTGGGAATCCCACTATATTTAAGGCATATAATGGTTTAGCTCCCATTGCATAAATATCGCTAAGAGAATTAGCGGCTGCAATTGCTCCAAATGAATAAGGATCGTCAACCACAGGTGTAAAAAAATCTACAGTCTCAACAATTGCAATGTCTTTATTTAGTTTATATACAGCAGCATCGTCACTGGATTTCATGTCCACCAAAATATTGGGATTCTTGAATTCAGGAATCTTTTCAAGTACCTTTTCGAGGGACTGAGGTTTGAGTTTGCATGCACAACCAAGGCCCTGGGTAAAATGGGTTAATTTCACTTTATCTGGATTTAAGCCAGGACTAAACGAAGATGCGCTTGTATTTTTCAAATTATTGATGGTACTTATGATTTGTTTTGCTGCACTGGATATTTCTTCTGAAGTATTCGAAAATCCGGTTGAGAACCGGATAGCTCCCATGGCTATTTCATCTGGTATTTTCATGGCAGCCAGAACATGGGAAACATCTACCTGATCAGCATGGCATGCAGCCCCTGCAGAAGCAGCAACATTTTCTAGTTCTGATAAAATTGTATTAGCGTCCAATCCTGCAAATCCAATACTCAGAGTATTTGGCAGGCGTTTTTCAGGATGTCCAAGCAGGTGCACACTCTCTAATTTTTCAGTTAATTCTCCATATAGCTGGTCCCTTAAACTCTTAAGATGTTTGCTTCTCTTGTTTCCTTCAGTTTTGGCAAGTTCACATGCTTTTCCCAGGCCAATAATCTCAAGCAGGTTTTCTGTGCCTGCTCTCATATTTCTTTCATGATCTGCACCATGTATAAGTTTTTCAAGCTTTGTGCCTCTTCGGATATACAGTGCACCTATTCCTTTAGGAGCATATAGTTTATGTCCTGCAATTGAAAGAAGATCTACACCAAGTTCTTCAACATCAACTGGTATCTTACCGGCAGATTGGGCCGCATCAGTATGGAAAAGTATATTGTTTTCCCGGGCAATTTTTGAAATTTCCCAAATGGCTTGAATGGTTCCCACCTCATTGTTTGCATGCATTATACTAATCAGTATAGTTGAAGGTGTAATGGCAGATCTAATCTTTTCAGGATTTACCATCCCATATTTATCAACACCAATATAGCTTATGTCAAATCCGTTTTTTTCAAGGTACTTGCATACTTCCAGAATGGCAGGATGTTCAATTTCAGAAGTAATAATATGTTTTCCTTTATCACTATTTGCATAGGCAATACCTTTAAGAGCTGTATTATTTGATTCTGTACCTCCACTTGTAAAAATCACTTCGTCCATAGAACAATTCAGGAAACTGGCAATTTGCTTACGCGACTTTTCAAGCATTAACTTTGTTTGCGTACCATACCAATGATTACTTGAAGGATTGCCAAAGTAATCTTTAAGAAAGGGCTTCATGCTTTCTGCAACTTCAGGATGTATGGGAGTTGTAGCATTAAAATCCAGGTAAATTCGTTTCATGTGTACAAAATTAATTTAATGGTCTGATGGTACTGAATCAAAATTATCAATCAGTGCGACTTATTTTTGCATTTTATAATATTTACAAAAGGCTTTTAATCCACATTCATTGCATTTAGGCTTTCGGGCAATACAAATATACCTTCCATGTAAAATTAACCAATGATGGGCTTTGGGAATAAGATGTTCAGGGATATATTGTACCAATTGCTTTTCAGCAGCAAGAGGGGTCTTTGCGTTTTGAGTTAGTCCCAGTCGTTTTGAAACCCTGAATACGTGAGTATCCACTGCCATGGCAGGTTTGTCAAATACCACTGAAGCAATTACATTTGCAGTTTTTCGGCCAACCCCTGGTAAGTTCTGAAGCTCATCAATATCAGAAGGAACCTTGCCATTATACTTATCGGTTAGCATTTTCGCCATTCCTCTGATATGTTTTGCCTTGTTATTGGGGTAGGAACAAGTTTTGATGAACTCAAAGACTTCTTCCTGAGTACTCCCGGCCATGGTTTTTGCATCAGGAAACTGCAAAATCAATGGAGGAGTGATTAGATTAACTCTTTTATCTGTACACTGGGCCGATAGAATTACTGCAACAAGGAGACTAAATGCATCCTTATATTGCAATTCGGTTTCTGCAATTGGAACATTTTTTTCAAAGTGAGCAATTACATTTTTATACCTTTCCTTTTTATTCATTAAAAGAAATTCAGTTGTTTTATTATGAATACAAAAGTCATAAAAATTATGCTTGAAAAAAAAGTATTGTTATCATGACTGATTATTCTTTGAAAATACTTAGGTTTGTACACTAATTCGAAATTCATGACTAATATTTATTTCTATAACAGCTATTTTTATTTTGGTGCTTCAACCGGATAGGGATAACTTTATATAGAAATAGTTGGTCCCATTTTATGGGACTTTTTTTTTATACCTAAACTATGGAGAAAGAAGAACAACAAAAATTAAGAATTGCAATCCAGGGTGGTTATGGGGCATTTCATGAAATTGCCGCCAGGCAATATTTTGAGACTGATCAAATAGAAATTGTTCCAAGGAGAACCTTTAAGGATATATTCAAGACACTGAAAGAAAGAAAGTCAGATTTTGGCATAATGGCAATTGAGAATTCAGTGGCCGGGAGTATTTTGCCAAATTACACTCTGTTGATGGAGTCAGGAAAGAAAATTATTGGAGAGATATTTTTACGAATCAAGCAGAATCTTCTTGTCTTGCCTGGTCAGGATATGGAAGAAATAAAAGAGGTGTATTCACACCCAATGGCTATTCTGCAATGTCAGACTTTCTTTGAAAAACAGCCGGGAATCAGGTTAATTGAAAGTGCAGATACAGCATTGAGTGCAATGGAAATAAGGGAAAAGGAGCTAAAGGGTGTTGGAGCTATTGCAAGTGATCTTGCAGCCAAAAAATATAATCTTGAGATTATTGCCGGGGGTATTGAAACCAATAAAGTGAATTATACCAGATTCCTGATACTTTCAGATAATGGAAATATTGACAAAAATTCCGGGAACAATAAAGCTTCTCTATTCTTCTCACTTTCTCACAAGATCGGAAGCCTTTCCAAGATTTTATCTATCCTTTCTTATTATGAAATGAACCTTACAAAGATCCAGTCTATGCCCATAATTGGAAAAGAATGGGACTATCACTTTTATATTGATATGTTATTTGAGGAAGAAGAATTGTACCGGCAGGTTTTAGATGCAATTCGTCCGTTTACAGGTGAACTGGGAATACTTGGAGAATACAGAAAAGGAAGGAAAATATTATGACAATAGAAGCTGCCCGAAGAACAGATCAAGTCAGTGAATATTACTTTTCAAGAAAGCTGAAAGAAATTGAGAAAATGAATGCCAGAGGGATGGATGTCATTAACCTGGGAATCGGGAATCCTGATCTTCCTCCCCCAATTCAGGCTATTGAGAAAGCAAATGAATATATTTCTAAAGAAGATGGGCATGGTTACCAGAGTTACAGGGGTACAATTGAGTTCAGAAACTCAATATCAGCATGGTATAAAAAGTATTATGGTGTTAGGCTCGATTCTGAGCATGAAGTATTGCCACTTATGGGCTCTAAAGAAGGAATATTTTATATTTCCATGGCTTTCTTAAATCCTGGAGAAACTGCACTTGTTCCTGATCCCGGATATCCTTCTTATGCATCGGTTACACGATTGATTGGGGGCAAAGTCCTTCCCTATGAACTGAAAGAGGAGAATTCATGGTTTCCTGATTTGAATTCTCTTGAAGAGCATGATTTAACAAATGTGAAAATTATGTGGGTGAGCTATCCGCATATGCCTACCGGAGCTATTCCTACAGAGAAATTATTCCGGGATCTGATTAAGTTTGGTTTGCGAAATAACATCTTGATTTGCCTGGATAATCCATATAGTTTTATATTAAATAAGAATCCTTTGAGTATTTTTTCTGCTCCTGAATCAAAGCAGCTTGCTCTTGAACTGAATTCTTTAAGTAAGTCTCATAATATGGCCGGATGGCGCTTAGGAATGCTTAGCGGTAGAGCTGATTATATTGAAAAAGTATTGAAAGTTACAAGCAATATTCAATCAGGAATGTTCCTGGCACTGCAAAAAGCTGCAATTGAAGCATTGAGCTTACCGGTGTCATGGTATGACAATTTGAATTCAGTATATGAATTACGCAGGGATTATGCATGGGGGATTTTGGACCAATTAGGTTGTAGCTATGAAAAGAAGCAAGCTGGATTGTTTGTTTGGGCCAAAATACCGGAAAAGGAAATAGATTCATACAGTTATTCAGATAGAATTCTTGAAAAAGCAAATGTATTTATCACGCCGGGAGCAATTTTTGGAGAGCAGGGAAAGAATTATCTTCGTATTTCAATTTGTAATGATATAGCTGTATTAGAAAAAGCCGGGAATAGAATTATTAAAGACCTATAATATATTTTTCATGGATACAAAACTAAGAATTGAGCCAGTTGTAATTAATGGAAAAACACTGGAGACCCCTATTATGGTATCGGGCCCTTGCAGTGCCGAAACCGAGGAACAAGTGATTAAAACCGGTCACATGATTGCAGATATGGGGATTCCTATTTTCAGGGCTGGAATTTGGAAGCCAAGAACCAGGCCCGGGAATTTTGAGGGATTAGGCGCTGTAGCCCTTCCATGGCTGGAGAAACTGAAAAAGGAAACAGACTTGTTAATTGCTTCGGAGGTTGCGAATACATATCATATTAAGGAAGCTCTGAACCATGGAGTAGATATCTTGTGGATTGGAGCCAGAACAACAGCTAATCCCTTTGCAGTACAGGAATTAGCAGATTACCTGAGTGGAAAAGATATTCCGGTATTTGTTAAGAACCCCATTAATCCGGATATTGACTTATGGATTGGAGCTTTGGAAAGATTCAATAAGGCTGGATTGAACAAGCTGGTTGCCATTCATAGAGGCTTTTCTTTTTATGGGCCCTCCAATTACAGGAATAAACCTCAATGGGGCATTCCTATTGAACTGAAAAGAAGATTTCCGGAATTACCGGTAATTACCGACCCAAGTCATATTTGTGGGAGAAGAGATCTGCTTCAGGGTGTTTGTCAGAAAGCATTAGACTTGAATTTTGATGGTTTATTTATTGAATCTCATATTGATCCGGAAAATGCACTAAGCGACAAAGAGCAGCAGGTAACACCAGCGGAATTAAAGAAAATGCTTGATTCTTTAGTCTGGAGAAAGTCGCAGGTAAATGGATTGGAAATACTTAAAGATCTGGAAGATTACCGGACCGAAATTGATCGCCTGGATGATAAAATCATTCATACTATTGAAACCAGGATGAAGGTAGTTGAGAAAATCGGTGAATATAAACTTCAGAATGGCATCACTATTCTTCAATCAGACAGATGGGCTGATATTTTGAAAGGAAGAACAGAACTGGGAAAGAAACTTGGCTTAAGCGAAGAATTTGTTACAATTATTTTAAAAGCTATTCACCAGGAGTCAATTAATAAGCAAACAAAAATAATGAATAGAGAATAGAAATACAAAGAAGAAAGGATAAAAGTTTAAAAATGAGCCTGGTAAACCTTAGTGTCTTAGTGCCTTGGTGGCAAAAAAGGTAAATCATAAAGTTTAATGCTATTAACTTTAGGCATTCTAGGCACTTTAGACATTGCAGGCACTTATAGGAGATTGAAAAGCTGAGAGAGAGTGTGGGTTTTAGTGATAAATATTAATAGATGTATGAAAATAGAATTAGTAACTTAGTAAAAACTCATTTTGATGAATACATTGCCTGGCATACAAGAAGTAATCATTAAAGGTCTCTTTCGTGATTCTAAAATAATAATTGGGGGATCTTTAGATAAGCTTGGTAAATATATTCCCAAGTCCAATGTAATCATCATCACTGACGAAAGGGTTCATGAACTCTATTCCTCAAGATTTCCTGCCTTTCCGGTTATTAGTATTAAAAGAGGGGAAGAATCAAAGAATCTTGGCACCATTGAATTTATTTATTCGAAATTATTGGCATTAAATGCAGATCGTAATACTTATGTTTTGGGAATTGGAGGAGGTGTAGTTTGCGATATAACCGGATTTGTTGCCTCTACTTTCTTGAGAGGCTTAAAATTTGGCTTTGTTGCCACCACCCTTCTGGCCCAGGTGGATGCAAGCCTTGGCGGAAAGAATGGTGTTAATTTTAGCGGTATTAAGAATATTATTGGAGTTTTTAACCAGCCTGAGCTTGTGATCTGTGACCATAGCCTGCTTAAGACCCTTAATGAACATGAGTTTTTATCCGGATTGGGAGAGGTGTTGAAGTATGGTTTTATTGGAGATCCTGAAATGCTGGATTATTTCAAGTCGGGGGAATTTATTGGCAGAGCAGACCTGAAACTTATTCATGAACTTGTAGTAAGATCTGTACATATTAAAAAGTCTATTGTTGAAAAAGATGAAATAGAAACCGGGGAGCGCAGGTTGCTGAATTTTGGCCATACATTTGGTCATGCCATCGAAAGTGCTCATGGGCTATCACATGGTATGGCAGTTGCCTATGGAATGCTGGCAGCTATTTACATTTCTGAGAGGGAAGGCTATTTGAGTCAAGAAGAATCAAATAGGGCCAGGGTTATTATTTTAAAATCGGGAATTATTAAGGGAGTTAAGATAAACCTTGAAAAGCTTCAGACCCAATTTATGGCTGACAAGAAACGTTCAGGTAACTTCTTATATTTTGTTCTTCTACACTCATTGGGTAATGCTTTTTCTGAAAAAGCAGAAATCGGAAAAGTTGAAAACTGGCTTGCTGATTGGGTTAATTGGGAGGATGCTTTTACATTGGAGAAAGATTGATATATGGTTAGAGATAAGTTTTTCTTTTTTTACACTGATTAGATATGGAAAGGATTTCAAAGATTTATACGGTGTCTTCTTCAGAGATTCATGGAAAGTTGCCTGCCCCTGCTTCTAAGAGTGTTATGATAAGGGCAATTGTTGCAGCTACTTTGGCCAGGGGGACAAGTGTTTTATTGAATCCCAGTTTTTGTGAAGACTCCATATCTGCTATGAAGGTGGCTGAATCCCTTGGTGCAAAAATTGAGCAAAACAATGATCATATAATAATTGAGGGAGGAAATAGCCTACTAGATGGCAGCCTTAACTGTGGCGAGTCGGGTTTATCTTTGAGGATGTTTTCAGCAGTTGCCTCTCTGTATGATAAAGAAATGGAACTGATCGGTGCCGGATCATTGAAGGATAGGCCCTTAGGGGATCTGGCGGAACCTTTGAGAGCAATGAGGGTGGAAGTGACTACCAACAATGGTTTTTTGCCGGTTAAGGTTAAGGGGCCTTTGAGGGGAGGCAGGGTAAGAATAAACGGATCATTGAGCTCTCAGTTTTTGACCGGTATGCTGATGAGTTTACCTTTGATAGAGACTGATTCGATCCTGATAGTGGAAAATTTAAAAAGTAAAGCATATATTGATCTCAGTTTGAGGGTTATGAAGGATTTTGGGATAATCGCTGAGCATGATAATTATCTAAAGTTTCATATTCCGGGAGGACAGAGCTATAAATCACGTGAATATTTTGTTGAGGGAGACTGGAGTGGTGCAGCATTTTTATTAACAGCAGGGGCAATTGCCGGTCAGGTTGAGGTATCAGGTCTGGACCCTGAATCTAAACAAGCAGATAAAAGAATATTAGAAGCTCTTGAAAAAGCTGGAGCCAGGATTGAACATCTCAGTAAAAGCATAAAAATTAGCAGAAAGGAACTGAATGCCTTTCAGTTTGATGTGTCGGAATGCCCCGATCTTGCCCCGCCATTGGTAAGTCTTGCATCATATTGCAAAGGGACAACTGTTCTGAGTGGAATTGAACGATTGATAGCAAAAGAAAGTAACCGGGCAAAGACATTAAAAGAGGAATTTGAAAAACTGGGAGTTAAAATTATTCTCGAAGGGAACCAGATGAAAGTATTTGGGGGTTCTGTTGGCGGGGGAAGAATCTTTTCACATAATGATCATAGAATAGCAATGGCCGGTGCAGTTGCCGCTTTGAGGGCCACTGATCCGGTAAACATCGATGGTTCAGAATGTGTTTCTAAGTCATATCCCGGTTTTTTTAATGATTTAGAATCAGTAGGAGGAAATGTATATTAAACAAACATATTAACTGATGAATAGTTTTGGACGATTATTTCGGGGGTCTGTTTTTGGAGAATCTCATGGACCGATGATTGGGGTAGTAATTGACGGATGTCCCCCGGGAATTGAGATAAATACTGCAGATTTTGAAACCGATCTTGCCCGCCGCAGGAGTGGGGCAATTGGCACAACACCACGAATTGAACCGGATATTCCTGAATTTGGCAGTGGTGTTTTTAATGGCGTGACCACAGGGTCTCCTCTTACCATAATCTTTAGAAATACAAATACAAAATCAAAGGATTATTCACTATTTACTAAAGTCCCACGGCCCGGGCATGCTGATTTTGTTGCAATTAAGAAATACAAAGGCAATCATGATCATAGGGGAGGAGGCCATTTTTCAGGAAGATTGACACTTGCCATGGTAGCTGCCGGAGTACTTGCAAAGAAGATTGTAGATAAGATGAGCATTAAGGCCGAACTTATTGAAGCAGGAGGTAAGCCGGATATTAATAAGGCTATTGCTGAAGCAATAGAGAATAATGATTCTATTGGAGGTCTTGTTGAATGCAGGGTTGAAAACGTGCCTGTTGGTTTGGGTGAATCATTTTTCGATTCGGTGGAGTCGGTAATAAGTCACCTTGTGTTTTCTATCCCCGCAATCAAGGGAATTGAATTTGGATCAGGGTTTTCTGCTGCACGGATGACTGGAAGTGAGCATAATGATGCCATTATAGACACTAATGGGGAAACTGCAAGCAATTATGCAGGAGGGATAAATGGAGGAATTACTAATGGAAATGAACTTATTTTCAGGGTGGCTGTAAAGCCAACATCAAGCATATCGGGGAAACAAAGAACCATCAACCTGGAGACTGGAGAAATGACCGATCTGGAGGTGAAAGGCAGACATGATCTTTGCATTGCCCTCCGGGTGCCGGTAGTTGTTGAATCGACTACAGCTATTGCACTTGCAGATCTATTACTTATAGATAAAGCGTGGCAGAAATAAGTGGCAAGAAAGAGATAATTGCTACAATGACTCAAAGAAGAATAAAAAAATTAACAAATATGAAAATACTGATTTTAGGGGCAGGAAATATGGGTGTATGGTTGGCTGAATCATTCTGCCTTGATCATGAAGTTGGAATTTATGATCCGAAAAAGGAAAAGCTAAAATATATTTTCAACTCACACAGGTTTCTTAAATATGAGGAATTCAGGGAATTTGAACCTGAGTTGCTAATAAATGCTGTGGACTTACAGTTAACAATATCTGTATTTGAAGAAGTATTACCTTACATTCCTGAATCTTGCATTATCTCTGATATAGCCTCAGTGAAGAATGGACTTTCTGATTTTTATGCCAGGTCCGGCAGGAGGTTTGTATCTACTCATCCTATGTTTGGTCCCACTTTTGGGAATGTGAAAAACCTGGCCAATCAAAGTGCAATTATTATTGATGAATCAGATGAGGAAGGAAAAGAGTTTTTCAGAAACTTTTATAAGTCCCTGAATATAAATATCTTCAATTATGATTTTAAGAAGCATGATGAAACCACTGCCTATTCCCTTTCCATTCCATTTTCCTCTTCCATAGTTTTTGCATCCTGCATGAAGGAGCTTGAAGTACCGGGAACTACTTTTAAGAAGCATTTGGAGATTTCAAGGGGGCTTTTATCGGAAGATAAGTACCTGCTTTCAGAAATACTTATGAATCCTTACACCCTTGAGCAGGTAGAAAATATTTGCACAAAGCTTGATCGCCTCATTAGTCTTATCAGGGAAAAGGACACACCCGGGATACATGAGTTTTTATCTGAAATCAAACAAAATATCGGAATGAACAGATAAAAGTTGAAAAATGAGAAACAGGCAGCAAATTGTCTGACCACTCATCACCTGATATTATCAATGCAGCATCCAAATTAGAAAAATCAATACCATAAACGAATCAGGAATCCCTAAACCTTTAGTCATATTGTTATGTGATTGTGTGTATTATCGCCGTATTAAAAGCAGTGTATTTGCCCTGACAGGGCAACATCTGAATAACCCTCCTGGTTCCGGTACTCCGGGATCAGGAGGGTACTGCTACACGCAAAACTTCATCCCCGATAGGGGGTGAATAATAGCTTAAGGGTAATATCTATCATCAATTTATCGATAGCTGGACATCTTGTTGGTTTTTGTTGACCCCTTTCAGGAATCAGTAATAGCAGTTTAAATATAATTCCATCCATGAAGATATAGCCTAATAACTTTTATCGGGATTTGCAATTTTAGCTTTGACTTTTTGCTTTGAATTTTGTAAATTTAGGAAACCTAAAATTTCAAGATCATGAAAAGGATTTTATTTCCAATTGCATTGGCTATGCTGATAGTATTTTCACCTGGATCTTTTGCCCAGCAACAAACAGTAGAAAAAGAAGTAAACAAGAAGATCGAAGAGGGCATAGGCAAGCTATTTGGCAGAAATAAGAAAAAGACTACACCTCCTGCCGAACCTGTAAAAACAGAACAAGCTAAACAGGAAACTAAGGAAGTATCAAAGGACGAAGAAAATAAAACACCTCAATTGGAGTGGGCAAAGTATGATTTTGTTCCGGGAGATAAGGTGATCTTCGAAGATGATCTTATGGATGAAGAGAATGGCGAATTTCCTTCCCGTTGGGATTTGATACAGGGGAATGTTGAAATAGCTCAGTTAGGTGGTGAAAATGTCATTATGTTTAGGGCCGGAAGTCCTGGAATTATTCCATATTTAAAAGATCCCGAAAAAGATTATCTCCCGGATATATTTACAATTGAGTTTGATCTATATTGTGGAGATGGCACCTTTGAAGTTATCCTTTATGACAGAAAAAATCAAAAATCAGGTAGCCCGTCAGGTTATACAAGTATAAAAATTAAACATAATCAGATGGGATGGACTAATAGCTACAGCGAAATTCCCGATCAATCACTTCCCAAAAGGCGTTGGGTTCATATTGCGATTGCATATACCCGGGGTAAACTAAAGGCTTATCATGATGAAACACGCTTAATAAATGTTCCCCGTATTGATTTTGAACCTAAAGGACTTACTTTATATACTTATATTTTTGGGACCTTGCATGAGGGCCATTATTATGTGAAAAATGTACGGATAGCAGAAGGTGGTGTCAAGTATTATGATCGTTTCCTCCAGGATGGTAAAATTGTGTCAAATGCAATTAGGTTTGATATTGGGAAAGCAAGCTTGAGACCTGAATCAATGGGTGCTATAAATGAAATATTTAACCTTATGAATGAGCACTCTGATATAAATCTCAGTGTGGAAGGCCATACTGATAACCAGGGGAATGACGACTTTAATCTGCAGCTTTCACAAGACCGGTCTGAAACTGTAATGAACACTCTTGTTAAAATGGGTATTTCAGCCAACCGGCTTTCTGCTAAAGGATGGGGCGAATCAAAGCCCATTACCAATAATGCTTCCCCGGAAGACCGTGCAAATAACAGGCGCGTGGAGTTTGTGAAGGTTACGAATTAATCTAAAAGTTCAATTTTTAATATGGTTTTTGTTTTTTCCTGAACACTGAACCTGTGATCAATTCTGTGTCCAATCACCCATATTATATCTTTGTTTGAAACCAGTAGCCATGCTTTTTCTTTTTCAATAAGGGAAACTTTTTCATCAATGAAGAAATCACTTAATTTTTTATGGTGTGAAAGTCCCAGTGGTTGAAATTTATCGCCTTTTTCCCACTTTTTTAGGGTTAAAGGGAATTTTACCTGATCACAATCAAGGTATGCTGTTTTTTTAGAATTACCTGGCTTAAATTCATTATCAGTTTTCTCTTTATTGAAGCTTAGATGAATGGGGGTTTTAATTTCTCCGCAGTTTTCTTCTATATGATAAATTGGAAACTCATTTTTTGGAATGAGTGTAATGATCAATTGCTTACGATCTTTTATCAGGCGATGAGTTTTTGAATAAAATTGCTTACCTGAAGTTTTATCTAGATTGAATAAGATATCAGGAATTACTTCTTTAGAAAAGCCATATGCTTTTATGAATTCATAGAGATAGGTGGAGGCAAATTTGAGTTTTTTCAGAGAATCAATATTAATTGTTGTTTGACCTGATTGTTCCTTGAGAATACTTTTCTTCTTTTCTTTGATACTTTCAATGAAGATTTCTGTTGCATCAGAAGTATATGAAATGGTTTCAAGCAGGTTGTTTTTGAAATTGGGGTTCATATCCTCCAGTTCAGGAATTAACACATGGCGTATTTTATTTCTGGAGTATTTCAAAGAAGAATTGCTGGAGTCTTCCCTGAAAGCGATATTATTGTTTTCCTGAAATTTTACAATTTCTTTCCGGGTAAAAAAAAGGATGGGTCTGATGATGGTTCCTTTTTTGGCTTTTATCCCGCTTAAGCCGCGGATTCCAGTGCCCCGGGCAATATTCATTAAAAAAGTTTCAACAACATCATCTTTATTGTGGGCAATAGCAAGGTAATTATAGTTATGTTTCTTCCTCAATTCTTCAAACCATCTGTATCTCAGCTCTCTGGCTGCCATTTGAACTGAGATCTTCCTGGTTTTTGCCTCCTGTATGGTGTTAAATTTCTTTGAATAAAACGGAATTCCGGTCTTGTTGGAATATTCCTGAACCAGGACTTCATCCAGGTCAGAATCTTCAGCTCTTAAGGAAAAATTACAATGTGCAATTCCATATCTGAATCCTGACTTTTCAAACAGATGGGCCATGACCATGGAATCAATTCCTCCACTGATAGCCAGCAAGATTTTGTCGTCGGGCTTAAATAGATTGAGATCCTTAATATTTTGGTTAAATTTTTCCAGCATAGATAAACAAAGGTAACAAACAAAAAAAGGCTATTCTATTGAGAATAACCTTTTTCTTAAATTGTTTATTGCTATTTCTTTCCAAGAAATTCGGCAATACCTTCCTGGGTAGCTTTTAGAGCTTTATCACCGGGATGCCAGTCTGCAGGACATACTTCCCCGTTATTTTCAAAATATTGCAGAGCATCAATCATCCGAATAGCCTCATCAACACTTCTTCCCAGTGGCATGTCATTGACAACCTGGTGGCGTACAGTTCCTTCCTTATCAATAAGGAACAGGCCGCGATAAGCCATAGGAACACCTTCAAAAGATATGGATCCGCTTTCATCATATTCATATTCTCCAGCGAGAACATCATAGTTCTCTGCAATTGTTTTTGCCTGGTCGGCAACAAGAGGATATTTTACACCTTTAATACCTCCATCTTTAAGTTCAGTCTGTAACCACTTCCAGTGACTGAATTGGGAATCAACCGAACAACCAACTACAGCAACATTTCTTTTGTTAAATTCTTCCATCTTTTCTTCAAAAGCAAGAATTTCAGTTGGACAAACAAATGTAAAGTCTGCAGGGTAAAAGTAAAACAGAACATATTTTTTACCCAGGAATTGGTCAAGAGAGAAATCCTCTACCACATCATTCCCGTTGATAACTGCCGGGGCTTTAAATAATGGGGCTTTTTTGCCTACTAATACTGCCATAATAATTTTTTTAGTTTAATATTAATTTTATTGTTGCAAAAGTAACTATTAACCCGGAAAATGCATACATTTTCTATGATTTACACTGTGAAATAGCTGAAGCTAATTCTACGATTTGTTTCACAGGGTGAACAGTTTATTAGAATATTTAATTTATTCACTATTGTTCGGTAAATATAGCTTTATTGAGAAATTTGTATTATTGGTTATAGTTTGTAATTTTTCCCCGGTCAACAATGATACTAACGAAAATTAATAATAGATGGTCTGTTTGTAGTAAAGATCTCAGGTCTGTAATAGGTTTCGCCGGAAACTTCAATGAATCTTGCGGTATAAGTAGCCGGAAGTATAGGGTAATAGCCAAATCTAATTTGAAAAGTTCTAAATGCCAGGTTTTCGTTTCTTATTCTCACTCCAATACCAAAACCTGAGTACATTTCGCGATTGAGGATTGCTTCAGTGGAGGCTCCAATAAATCCCATATCAATAAATGTGTAAAAAGTAAACCTGAAACCGTATAGATAATATGGTGAAAATGCCACTGTTTCAAGATTAAGTACCAATCGTTGTGTTCCGGTAAGGCTGTCACTTCTTAAACCACGAATTCCATCAGGGCCACCAATTCCAATAAATTCATCTTCAAAACGCCGGATGCCGTTTGTATAGTCGAATTTAATAAATTGTCTTATCTGGAAACGTTTAAGTTTCATTAACTTGCTAAAATAATTAGCTTGTGCCTGGAATATTCCACGGTCAAACACATGTTCATTATAAAATCCTCCAAAGCCTAATTTGACATATAAATATCCTTTTTGAGGAAGTATATTGCCATAAGAAACTTCCAGACTGGAATAAAAGGATTGAAAAAACTCATTGCTTTCATATCCTGCGGTTAAATTCCATAAAGTTCCATGCGGAATATCTTCAGTTCTCCCGTAATTGTATATCAAATTCATCCGGTAATAATTCTCTTTTGAATAGGCCAGGCTTGCCAGGTATAAGCTATAGGTTTGAAGTTTATGATACTCTCTATTTTGTATCTCTGGCCTTTCATAGAT
>JAUVKW010000114.1 GCA_030596025.1 Bacteroidota bacterium
GACCGGACAAAGATTTGAGGATAGCAGGAGAATTCACTCTTCTTTTGTTCCTTCAGATGATCAGGATATACTAAGCGAAAGAAACAGGAATTTATATCCTTACTCATATGAGGAAGTAAATAATAATAAAAACTGTCCTGACGACCCTGCTATTTAAGTTTACCTGAATAAAATGGAATAAGAAAAGGGCTTTTCAATGGTGAAAAGCCCTTTTTACTTTTCTGAGAATAATGGCATTAGCAACAGGACGTTCGCCAGTGGGGTCACTGGGTTTATTTAATATTATGCCTTCCCCTTCAGTCCGAATCCACATAGTGGTAGATCCTCCTCCATCCAGGTTAATGGCATCCAGGCAACCAAGCTTATTTAGTAGTACCTGAACTTCATACAAGTTCATCCCGGAGGCTGAAGAGCTTCTTCCATCAATGCTTATAAACAATATTGCCCCAGCAGTTTGGCATAAACATGTTCTTGGATGTCTTGTGGTAACGAATGCAATAGAATCAAGGAGTTCCGGAATTCCATCAAGTATAAGAACAGGCCCACTACCAAGAACAGCAACTTCGTTCTCGGAGACAGCATATTCCCAATCATCCCTGAGATGTTCGATATGTAGTTTGCCCTTTTTATCAAATATCAGTGCTCCGTTAATAATTCTACTGTTTTTATGCAATGATGTATCTATAAGTTCTCCCTTTAATTCAAGATAAGCAGTAGATCCCCCGTTTTTCATGTTAAAATAACTTCCATTAATTGCAACAGAAGCATTTGATCTTATACCAAAATCACTTGTTTTTATCAGGAGGCTGTCAGAATAAATAATAGTCATATCATAGTGCGGGTAAGCATCTTCCTCTAAAGCTATAATATTTATGTTCTGAAGACTGTTAAAAAGGCTGTCTGTCTGAATGCGGTAATGAATGAGGCTGTTGTCTATTTGATGATCAGTAAATACCTTCAGGTAGTCATGTTGCCCACTGCTTTCCTGAATTTTCAGTAAAGTAAAAAGTGCCAGGAAGAATAAACAATATCTGTTTTTAAGATGCAACTTCATATTTTTATTTGAATAATATTTTTAGTCTCTGCAACAAATATATAAGCTTGCTATGCATTTCCAAAGAAAAATATTCTGAAGGTGGCTTTATTGAATTTATCATACTACATTTAGAATAGAATTTAATTATATAGAAATGAGCTTTTCAAGAAGAAATTTTTTGACAAAATCAGTTACAGGAGCAGCTGTATTAGCTGGTATTCCTGCAATGGTTTCCGCTTGTTTGCCTGATAAAAAACCAGGAAAAGAGTCATATGAAATCTTAGAAAAAGACGATATTATTCTATTTCAGGGTGATTCGATTACTGATGCAGGTAGAAACCGGAAAAATGAAATGCTAAACAGTAATAATGCATTTGGTACAGGATATGCATACATAGCTGCTTCGAAATTGCTTGCTGATCTGCCCGACAAAAAACCAGAAATTTATAATCGTGGAATCAGCGGAAATAAAGTTTTTCAACTCGCTGAACGATGGCAGGAAGATTGTATCGATTTAAAACCAAATTTGCTTAGTATATTGATTGGAGTAAATGATTACTGGCACTTTAGGAATGGGAATTACAATGGTACAATTGAGGTTTATGAAAATGATTATGCCAGGCTTATTAAGGAAACCAAAGAAAAACTTCCCGAAGTAAAATTGCTTATATGCCAGCCCTTTATTGTAAAAGGCACTTCTGCAGTTGATGCAAGCTGGATTGATCCATTTAAAGAATACCAGGAAGCAGCGAAGCGCATTGCCAATCAATTTGATGCGGTATGGGTACCGTTTCAGGAGGTTTTTGATAAAGCTATTGAGCTTGCTCCTCCTGTATACTGGACTTCCGATGGTGTGCATCCTTCTATGGCAGGATGTCAATTAATGGCTGAAGCATGGCTGCAGGCTATTCAATAATGTATTTTGTCCCTACGGGGCATTTTTACCATTTTTTCATATCTTTGCAACTCAATTGGACCCGTAGCATAACTGGATAGTGCACCTGACTACGGATCAGGAGGTTGGGGATTCGAATTCCTCCGGGTTCACGAGCAAATAACAACAAATAAAATCAAGACATAAGCGAGCAATAAGAATAAGCTCGCTTATTCTTATTGAGAGTGTTGGCTTGTAAATTGCCTTAGCAATTATTGTTGTTATTTGCAGCTCTGCTTCGGAGGAAACATGGCACCGGAGGTGACATAATTCCTCCGGGTTTACTAGCAAAAAAATAACTCACATTTTTTTGTAACTTTATTCCCATTCAGATTTTATAACCGAATAGACAGGCATGTTAAACTTTGGCTGGATAAAAATAATTGGATCAACCGAGGAGTTTTCAATGGAGCATAGATTCCTGAATGGTTTCATGTTTTTTGGTTCCCTTCTTGGATTTTCCTCCCTGTTTTTTAATATTGTCTTAAATCTTGGAACCAGTTTGATATTTTTGACGGCAACAGCCGGGTCTTTACTTCTGGTTTTTTATTACAGGTCTCGTTTCCACAAAGATTATTATCTAACCCTTTATTTATCTTCAATTTTTCTTCTTTTAGTATTATCTGCATTGTGGATTGAAAATGCAGGTTCGGATGGTCCTATTGGCTACGTGTATTTTGCACTTCTTGTTTTTATTATGCTTTTTTTTAAGAAGCCTTACAATTTTATTATGATTTTCATACTGGGGCTTACTATTATATCCCTGTATATTGTGGAGGCCTACTTTCCAGAGCTTGTTACCCCCTATCCAGTAGGGGCGAACAGAACAATGGACCATCTTTCTGTTTTTATTCCGGTTATCATTATCATATCTTTTTTTATATATAACACACGACAATATTACAATTCAGAGAAAAGAAAGGCGGAAACTTCAGATAAGTTGAAATCATCCTTCCTGGCAAATATGTCTCATGAGATCAGGACACCTATGAACAGTATAATAGGTTTTAGTCAGCTATTAAGTGAAAATCCTGATTCTGCAACTCAAAAAAAGTATGTTGATCTTATTCTGGAAAGTGGAGATTCATTATTAACACTTATAAATGAGATCCTTGACATTTCCCAAATTGAAGCCGGGCAGGGTAAGTTGTTTCCTAAGAATTTTCAGCTTGAGCAATTACTTGCAGATCTTCATGTTACCTTTGAAGCAGAACGTATAAAGAATAAAAAGTATGACATTGAACTAATTCTTTCAGAGCCTGAAGGCATAGGAAGAAAAGCCATGTATGCCGATCCGTATCGACTGAAGCAGGTACTTTCTAACCTTCTGAATAATGCTATGAAGTTTACGGATTCAGGAGAAATAACTTTTGGTTATTCACTATTGCCCGGACAAAAACTCAGGTTTTTTGTTGAAGATACAGGGATCGGAATTGCTTCAGAAAATCTGGAGGCAATTTTCCATCGCTTTTTTAAACTGGAAGACGATATAAACAGATTATATAGGGGAACCGGCCTGGGACTGGCTATTTGTAAACAGATTGTGGAAATGATGGGAGGTGACTTATCTGTTCAGTCGAAGCTTACCAAAGGATCACGTTTTTTCTTTGACCTGGCTTTATACACTGGTTTAGAGGATATGGAAGTGAAAACCTTCCAGGAAAAAACCAAAAGCTATAAATGGAAACGAAAGAAAATTCTCATTGCAGAGGATGAAGAACTAAATTTTAAATTGTTTTTTGAGATCTTTAAGTCTACAGGAGTAGAAATAACAAGGGCTTCAACAGGAAGGGAAGCGATTGATCTGTTCAAGAAAAAGCCAGATTTCGATCTTTTGATCCTTGACCTGAAGATGCCGGAATTGAATGGAATAGATGCCTTTAAAGAAATTCAAAAACTAAACTCTAAAGTACCTGCAATTGCTGTAACTGCTTATGCATTGCAGGAAGATAAATTAAAATGCCTGTCTGTGGGCTTTAATGAATATCTCGCTAAACCATTTCGCAAAATTGAGTTTCTTGAAATAGTTGATAAATATCTGAAGTGATTTCCCCCCTTTTCTTAAGCCATAGAGTATTAACATAGATATAGTGATGAAAGTATTAAAAGTTGTTACCAGAATATTTTTAGGATTATTGCTTGTGGTTTTGCTGGCCTTAATTCTTGTACCTGTTTTTTTTAAGGCCCCTATACTAAACAGGGTAGAAAATGAATTGAATAGCAGCTTAAATGCAAAAGTATCATTTGATGACTTTCATTTAAGCCTGATAAGAAATTTCCCAAACTTAAGTATGGAGCTGAAAGGCCTGTCCATTGTAGGCATTAATGAATTTTATCAAGACACTCTGGTTCGTTTTAAAACTTTTAGAGTTTCAGTAAACCTGGTGAGTGCAATAAGCAAAAGAGGACCAGAAATAACCACAGTATTGCTTGATACTCCTGAGATATTAGCAAAAGTGTTAGATTCAGGAAAGGCAAACTGGGATATTGTCAGGGAAACCGAAGCTACCCCTGATTCTATTCTCATAGAAGAAAGTGAGGGAGAGAGTGACTTCAAAATACGACTGAAGAAATTTTCTATTAAAAACGGAAGTGTTCGTTATGTGGATCTTTCCGGAGATATGATTGCTTCTCTTGAGAATTTTAATTTTACTATGGGAGGTAAACTAGGTACCTCTCAAACAGAGATCAGACTTCATGCAAGTGCTAATCCGGTGAATGTAAAAATGGATGGTATTCCGTATTTGAAAAATGTGACTCTTGCTATGAATATTGCACTTGCTGCAGATCTCAATAATATGACTTTTACATTCTCCGAGAATGAATTTTCACTGAATGACCTGAGTCTGCAGTTTGCCGGGAATATTGATCTCGGAAATGAAAACCCAAAGCTAGATGTTCGCTTTAATACCTTAAACACCAGTTTTAAATCTTTAATTTCGCTTGTTCCTGTAATATATATGAATGATTTTCAGGATCTTGAAACAGAGGGCAATATACTGTTGTCAGGGGTTGTAAATGGGGTTTACAATGAAAAAGATTCTATTCTGCCAGATCTTGAGCTTGACCTGAAGGTAGAAAATGCCATGTTTAAATATCCGGCCTTGCCTACTTCAGTTGAGAAGGTAAATATTGCTGTGAATTTGAATGTTAAAGGAGAGGATCTTGATAAAACCAGGCTGGATATAAACACTTTCACCTTCGCAATAAGAGATAATCCGGTTTCTGCTGAGCTGCATATTCAAACACCCATTAGTGATCTTCAGTTGAAAGGCGGACTTAGTGGAACTATTGACCTTTCTGATTTCTCAGATATTGTTCCAATGGAAGGGATAAGTTTGGCTGGCGAGATCTATTCTTCTTTAAGACTTCAGGGCAAATTATCTTCAATTGAAGAAGAGCATTATGAAGATTTTGGAGCCGATGGAATAATCCGGCTTAAGAATTTTGAGCTGAATACCCCCGATCTTCCTGTTCCTGTGCAGATTAATGAGGCGGAGCTTATCTTTTCATCTATGCTTCTTGATTTGTCAAAACTGAATATGAAACTGGGGGCCTCTGATATTCAGTTGAAGGGAAGGATGGAAAACTATCTTTTATTCGCATTAAAAGACGAACAATTATCAGGTGGTTTTGATCTTAGATCCGGGCTTCTTGATATTAATGAAATTATGCCAGAGTCAACAGCTTCACAGGAAGAGGAGATGCCAGAAGATACTATCTCCCTGTCTGTTATCAAGATTCCGGAAAATGTAGATTTTCGCTTTACTTCAAGTTTAAACCATGTTAAATTTGGAGATTTGAAACTTGACAGGGTTCAGGGTGAAATTTTGATAAAAGACTCAAAAATAATCCTGAATGACTTAAGTATGAATTTGCTGGATGGCAGCATGATGGCAAAAGGAGAATATGATGTTTCTGACACCTTGAATCCTTTGTTTGCAATGAATCTGGATATAACAGAAATAGATATAGCTTCAGCATATCATAGTTTTAATATGGTAAAAGCATTGACTCCCTTTGCAAAGGACTTAAAGGGCAAAGTTTCTTCCTCTCTCGATTATTCAGGTAAGCTGGGAGCAGATATGATGCCTGTGATATCTACAATAAGCGGATCCGGGAAATTGCATTCCAGAGAAGTACAGGTTTTGAGTTCACCGAGCTTTGATCAAATGAAGACTTTATTGAAGATGAATAAAGACCTTACTAATACTTTCAAGGACGTAAGCATTTCTTTTTTGATAAAAGACGGAAGAGTTGAAATCAAACCTTTTAATGTTCAGCTAGGAGATATTGCTACCAATGTGAGTGGATCTCATGGTCTGGATCAAAGCTTAAATTATCTTGTTAAAATGGATGTCCCCAGGGAATATCTGGGTTCAGGGGCCAATAAGCTTATTGATGATCTTGGCGCACAGGCTACCTCCCTGGGGCTGAATTTTGAGCCCGGAGAAACTATTCCTGTGAATTTTAAAGTTCGAGGTAGAATTGGGAAACCTGAGTTGAGTCTTGGTGCAGGGAAAAGCAAAGGAGCAGGAAGTGGAGTGAAAGAAGCCCTTGTTAAGGAAGTAAAGGAGGAACTTGTTAAGCAAAAAGAAGAATTGGTTGAGGAAGCTAAAGAAGAGATCAATGAAGAGATTGAGAAGATCATGGTTGAGGCAGAAAAAGAAGCAGAAACTGTTCGTCAGCTAGCACGCGAATCTGCCGGGCAAGTAAAAAAAGAAGCTTATGTTAATGCAGATAAACTGGAAAAAGAAGCAGAGGGGAAAGGGAGTATTGCTGCCAGTATTGCGAAAAGAGCTGCAGAGAAATTGCGGGAACAAGGGGACAAGCAAGCTGAAAATATTGTACGGGAAGCAGATGTGAAAGCCGAAGAAATTCTTGAAGCCGCCAGGGAGGAAGCTGATAAACTAAAGTAATCTAAAGTGTGAAGTGGGTAAGGTTTGGAGTGCCTGTATTGAAATAAAGCTTGTACCACCGGATAAACATAAAACTTTGTTTTTAACTGCTTATGTAAATCTCTGTATATGAGCAGGGTTAGTTCTGGTTTACTACGTAGTTGTATAGCATATTCTTAAATTCTCCTCCTTTTTCTTCAAGGAGGAGTACGCTGGCGAATGAATTAATCAATTTGAGAAAGTAAATCTCCTGTTTTTCCTTAATACAATTTCCGGGAGTGAAGAGTATAAATTCGCCAGGGGGAGGTGGTTCTTTTTAGATTGACCCTAATGCCCATAGGGACGAGATATATAAATTTCTAAAATTCATTTGCTGAATATTTCATAACAGAACTTAATAATAACGTTATTAATAACGTTATTAATCACGTAATTATATGACTCTGTTCTAATTTATGTGACATGTTCTTTTTAGAAACTCCCACTTTCCATTAACTATGTTTGAAATGGGCTTTAGCCCTAAATATAAGAAGGTTGGACTAAAGTCCGAATTATTATAGCATGTTCCATCTCCGGCATAAATGCCTGAGTTAGTTAGAAAAAAAGCCCTCCATACTGGAAGGCTTTAAAATATATTTTCAGAAAATTAAAACTTCTTTTCCTTGATACGGGCTTTCTTACCTGTAAGCTTACGAAGGTAGAAAATTCTGGACCGGCGAACTTTCCCGTGTTTGTTAATTTCAATTTTGTCAATAGATGGTGAAGCTGTAGGAAAGATTCTTTCAACACCTATATTTCCTGACATTTTCCGAACTGTAAAAGTTTCTGTATGCCCGGATCCTCTCCTTTGCAGCACAACTCCCCTGAATTGCTGGATTCTTTCCTTGTTTCCCTCTTTAATTTTATAATGAACAGTAATGGTATCTCCACTTTTAAAATTGGGGAGTTTATGTTCAACTGCGTATGCTTTATCTACAACGTTCATCAAGTTCATCTCTCTACTCTTTATGTTTCTTATTTATTTTGCAAAATCGAGCGCAATATTACGAAATATTTTTCAATCAATCACTTAATATCATAAATAAATGCTGAAAATATATTTAGCAAATTGTGAGCAATATAAAATATTTATTTCATGATCTCATTTTAATGATCACCATCCTGCATTTTTAATTTGTCCTTTGTTTCTTTGGCAACATTACGATACCATTCCTTGCTGTAACCAGGCTGCTTTATTTTTGGGTTTACATATATGTGGTCGTCAGGCACGGCCTGGCCTTCCTTAACATTACCATCCATGTATCGGGCAAAAAGAAATCCATAAAAATCTCTCCATGTATCAACAGTCTGGTTTCCTGTATTAACTGAATAATCAGTTAAAAACCGTATTGCTTTTTCAGGATCTTTCTCATACAATTTGCTGGCTACTTCATCAATTACCTGAACTTCATCAATAAACTTAAATTCAAGTTCTGCCTGTTTCTTCCTAATATCAGGGTAAATTATATTTGCTCTTGTATATGCAAAGTTTGAAAGCTGGTTAAATACCCAGAATCCTGATTCAGTAGTAAAGTTCATCATACTGCCGTTACCAACTGCAAAAGACCATGGAACTTCAGAAATTCCACAATACATTGGAATATATACGGTAGAATAACTATCGTCAACACCAAACCACAATATACCACCAACCGCATCAGGTAGCCAGTTGCGGCTCTGAGTAACAAATGAAAAACCGGTTTGTTGAGTAGAGATAGCTCTTTCATTAAAATATGATTCTTCATCTACTTTCCATGTCAATGGTCTCCATCTTACTCCACACTGAAAAGCACCTGCACCAACATCCTGGGTCATGTCCATTGGTGTATTCTCATAATGATCACGCATCATTTCCATTACATCGTGAACAGTCACCTTGTTGTCAGGCTTTACCCACAGGGGCATCCTTTCATCCAGTTTGTAGCCCATGGCATAATCCAGGTATTGATCCATTCCACTTGCCACTTTATTAAATCCAGCCCAAACTCTTGCTTCGCAGAACCTGGCTCCACCAAAATCAACCGGTGCATAAATGTCAGAAAAACTGAAGTTTTTGTCTTTTCCATCATAATAATCCATCTCTCTGGCCACTTCAATCACATCAGCAGCATAAACATTTTCAATGCCGGGTTCAAAAATCTTTTCCAGGGTTTTTGAGGAAATTGAAATTTTTCCATCCTCAAGTGGAAATGTGGTGATCCTGGCATGGTTTGCATGTCCTGAAATATATCCATCAGGAATACGCCTGGCCACCCAAACTGCACCCGTGTTTCCTTCTCCTTTGCCAATCATTTCCATGATCCAAACTTCATTAGGATCTGAAATAGAAAAGGATTCACCAGAACTGTAATACCCGTATTCATTCAGTAATTCTGCGATTACCTTAATTGCCTCGCGTGCATTCCTGGCTCTTTGCAGGGTAATATACATTAGACTTCCATAATCAATAATACCGGTTTTATCACGTAGTTCACTTTTTCCGCCATAAGTGGTTTCTCCAATGGCCAGCTGATGCTCATTCATATTGCCAACCACTGAATAAGTGTGCCTTATCTGTTTTATTTTTCCAAGGTATTTTCCTGTATCCCACTCATATACATCAAGCATGGCGCCATCAGGATAGTCGGCCGCCGGGCTGAAATACAATTCGCCATATAATACGTGAGAATCTGCTGCATAGGTAATCATGGTTGAACCATCTTTACTTGCACCTTTTGAAATTAAAAAATTTGTACAGGAATAAGTATTCTGCATATTCCAGCTTAAAATCATCAACAGGAAAAAAAAGATTTTTTTCATTAGTTTCATTTTAAATTGATTTAAGAAATGTTTTCAGATTGATATTATTAAAGAGTATGTCATGAAGAAATAAAATCCTTTCAAAAAGATTCGTTTACATCATAAAATTCACCAGTTTCAGATGATCTTCCTTATTTAAAACATGATGTAATCCACTTGCCCTGCTTTTGTTTAATTGTTCCAGGATTTCTGATTTATGCTTTAAACCTAAATTTAGATCAGATAGATTTACCGGCGATTTCAAACTTTTGAAGAACCTTGAAAGAAGGATAATTGTTTCATCCACTGAATCTGTGTCAAACAATCCCCTGCCCAGGGTTTTTATCCTTTCAGGGATCCGGTTTTTTTGAAGCTTTAACCAGGCAGGATATGCTATGCTAAGGGTGGCGCCATGTGGAGTATCATATAGAAATGAAAGCTGATGCCCAATGGCATGAACCCCCCAGTCACCTCCTTGTTTCCCGTAATAGGTTAATCCATTTAAAGCCAGGGTTGCATCCAGCATAAGATTTGCCCTTAAGTCATAATTTTGGAGATCCTCGAGTAATTTAGGCCCCCAGTAAAATGCATCCTTAATAATGGAAAAAATAATTCTGTCTGTTATGCTTGGTTCCCCCTTTCCAAAAAAAGCCTCCAGGGCATGTGCAATCAGGTCAACTATTCCATATGCTGTATAATCGAAAGGAACTGAAATTGTAAATTGAGGATCCAAAAAGGAATGCTTTGGAAAATTAAGCTCGTGAACAAAACCTAGTTT
>JAUVKW010000171.1 GCA_030596025.1 Bacteroidota bacterium
CTTTAATTCAATCGCAGATGAATTGGTTACACTTGGAAAATATTGAGCGTTATTCTCATAACCAATAGAGTAATTGCTTGAAGAACTAACTTTTACAGCTTCCAGGTTTGTGTAAGAGTGACGAGCCATTAGTTTATGATGTTGGCTGATATTCCAGTCCAGTTTGATAAGGAACTTGTCAGAATCCAGGGTCCTGGTTTTATTTTCCCATGGTCCCGGATCATATCCCATACTTTCTAGTTTATCAGTTACCAGACCAATAGTTGCCCTGTCTGAATTACCTGCATACCCGGAATCAAAAGAGGTATAATTAGCAGGTGTTTCTTCTCTTTGAATTTCAGCACTTGCAAAAACAAAAAGTTTATTCTTAATAATCGGAGCACCTATTCTGATTCCGTAGGTGTTGGATGAAAATTCCGGAAGTTTTTCGCGAAGATCTGAATCCTCCTCATCCGGTGTTTTTCCGGCAAGACCTTCATTTCTCATGAAATAGTATGCAGAGGCTTCAACCTTGTTTGACCCACTACGGGTAACAGCATTGATGCTGGCACCGGCAAATCCTGATTGACGGACATCAAAAGGAGCCAATACAACCTGGAACTGCTCAATGGCATCCATACTGACTGGAGATCCTCCGGTTTGACCACCATTTGTTCCGGTTGCAGAAAGACCAAAAACATCATTGTTCACTGCACCATCAATAGAAATTGCATTAAAGCGGTTGTTGATACCGGCAATGATAATAGCACCATCATCCCTTACCGAAGCCTGAGGTGTAAGACGGGTAAAATCGGTCATGTCACGATTAATAGAAGGCATAACCGCAATCTCGTCAGCTCCAACTACAGTTTCTGCGCCTGTGCGGTTTCCGTCAAAGGCATTAAATTCCTTAACACGGGTTCCGGTAACGGCAACCTCAGCAAGCTGTGTAGTTGTTTGTCCAAGGGTCACATTCAATTTAAAAGTCTGTCCAAGAGTCAGGTAAATACCATCCTTCTCATAAGACTCAAATCCAACGTAGGAAACAGTTACTTTGTAAGGTCCGCCAACATTTAAGTTAGGCAAACGATAAAAACCCTGTGTATCGGTAATCCCACCAAATTGTGAACCGGTCGGGGTATGTACCGCAATTACTGTTGCTCCTGGAAGGGTTTCACCATTTGTGTCCACTACCTTCCCGTTCATTCCAGAGGTAGTAGTACCCTGTCCAAAAGATGTTAATGCTGCAAAGAAAAAGATTGCAGCACCAAGCAAAACTTTAAGATTTGATTTCATAGTTTTAAGTTAATTGATTAGGTTAAAAAATATATGTAAAATTAAATTTTAAATTATGGTTTGGGATCAGCTCAATGTTAAATAAACATTAAATTTAAAGATGATCACAGCTAAAAAACACACAGCTAAACCAGGAATAAATTAGCCTTAAACAGAGCAAATAAAATTAAGTAAAATTGAAGGCTGTAGAAATTTAATCCTTCAACAAATTATGAACAATGCATTGTGTGGCCCCCTTGTTATTTTGCACATAATCTCCGGCGATCTTCCCAGTATTTATAAAGCTTTCGGGAGGACCAAGCAAAGATTTCATCCTGTTTACAAAGTCTTCATAACTTTTGATACTCATCCCTCCACCAAGTTCTATCAGGTCAATGGCTTCCTGAAACTTCCGATAGGTGGGTCCAAAGATAACAGGAACACCATAACTGGCAGGTTCCAGAACATTGTGAATTCCTGCCCCAAACCCCCCTCCGATATAGGCAATTTCTCCATATCCATATAAGCTGGAAAGCAGGCCTATGTTATCAATAACCAGGATGTCAAATTTATTAATTTTTGCATTTTTGCGTTCTGAATACTGAATTCCAGGGCGGGTCAAACGGTTAAGAATAGACTTTATGTGTGCCTCATCGATTTCATGAGGGGCAAGTATCCATTTTAGTCCGGGTTTTTGTTCATTTATATATTTTATCAGTATTTCTTCATCCTCTCTCCATGTACTACCTGCTACAATCAAAGTCTGGCCATCTTTAAATTCCTCAATAATCTCCAATGTCTTTGATTGCCTCTGAATTTGATCTACCCTGTCAAAACGTGTATCCCCCGAAACAGTACAATTTAAAATGCCATGCTTCTTTAAGAGTACGGCAGATTTTTCATTCTGGACAAATAAATGGGTAAAATAAAACAGCATTTTCTTAAATGCTTTTCCATAGCATTTAAAAAACCAGTGATCTTCTCTGAAATTGGCAGAAATTAAGAATACCGGAATGCCTTTTAGGTAGAACTCATGCAAATAATTATACCAAAACTCGTACTTAACAAACACAACAAGTTTTGGCTGGACCAGGCCTAAAAATTTTTGAGCATTTCGCAGTGTATCAAGAGGCAAATAAAAGACCTTCTCTGCATGTTCATAGTTTTTTCTTACCTCATATCCTGATGGGGAAAAGAAGGTTAATAGTATAGAACAATCAGGATTTCTTTTTTTATATTCTTCAATAACAGGTCTGCCTTGCTCAAACTCTCCAAGCGATGCACAATGAAACCATACAACATGATCTTTATGCAGGAAGCCTGATTCAATACCAGACCATTGCCCTTTTCTGCCATTTCGCCATAGTTTGGCTTTCTCATTAAATAATGAGGCAATAGTTATTCCGCAACCATAAAGGATTATTGCAAAGTTGTATAAAGCTCGGAACATGTGTGAAACAATTAGAAAGTGACCCTAAAGATAAAAGATTAAAGATTAAAGGAAAAAGATAAAAGTAAAGATTAAAGATTGGAATGGTGGAATGGTGGAATGGAACAAAAGTTTACAATAAGGTAAAACCTTTCAGGTCTTAAATCCTGACATTTATCGTCAGTGGGTACGAAATAAAGAAGTCGCAAAGAACCGCAGAGAAAAGAAGCCACGAATGCACTAATGGAAGACGAATGCACGGATTAAAGAAGATATGGAATGTTGGAATAATGGAGCAGAGCAATGGTATTTCAATGGTCATACAATAGTCATTCTATGGTCATATGGTTGTCATACGATTGTTATACAATAGAATGACGCGATCCGCCGAAGGCGGAGAGTATATGACGTGAGCGATAGCGAACCAGTGACACGAGCGTAGTGAGTGAGTAACGGCGCAGCAAATTAGAAAGCGGCAAGAAGAAGATCAATATCCCTGGAAATAATTCCGAACTTTTTTCCAACAAACTGGTTGGTTAATATTCCATTAAATACATACACTCCCTTTCGCAGGCCCGGATCTTCTCTCAATTGATTTTGAAAGCCTCCTGAATCACCAATGTTAAGCAAAATGGGGGCAAAAACATTACTTAAAGCAATTGATGCAGTGCGGGAAACCCTTGACGGAATATTAGACACTGCATAATGTATCACTCCATGTTTAACAATCACTGGATTACCAAGGTTTTTACATTCAGAAGTTTCTACACAACCACCCTGATCAATGCTAATATCCACAATCACCGATCCCTTTTTCATGGATTTAACCATTTCTTCAGTGACATAATAGCGTGGGCCTTCATCCACAAGATGAATTGCACCAATTAGGACATCGGCAGATTTAAGAGCTTTTTCCAGAACATGTGGATGAAAGATGGAGGTATGCATTCTTTGTCCAATATAATTCTGCAAGCGGCGAAGTTTGTGTACTGAATTGTCAAATATTTTAACCGTTGCCCCTAATCCAAGGGCAGCCCTGGCAGCATATTCGGCGGCAGTTCCTGCTCCCAGAATTACAACCTCTGCAGGTGTAATTCCCGTAATTCCCCCAAACAATACGCCTTTCCCCTGATGGGCATTACTTAAATATTCAGAAGCAAGAAGAATGGATGTTATTCCAGCAATCTCGCTCATAGAGCGTACTACCGGGAAACGACCATATTTATCCCTGATGTTCTCATAGGCAATGCCTGTAATTTTTTTTCTTATCAGTTCACGAAAATAATTCTCGTTTTGTGTGTCAACATGAAGAGAGGAGAATATAATCTGGTTCCCTTTAAGCATCACAATCTCCTTTTCAGTAAGGGATGCAACCTTCAGCAATACATCAGATTGAAAAACCTCATTCTTACTATCACTAATCATGCCTCCACACTCACTGTAATCAGTATCTGAATAGCTTGCTTTTTCTCCGGCTTTGGATTCAATTCTGACTTCATGCCCATTATTTACAAGCAGCTCAACGGCCTCCGGAGTTAGGGCAACACGATTTTCATGTTCCCCTGATTCCCTGGGAAGCCCAATTATTAAACTTTTACTCCTCCTGGCCGTTTCCAGCATTTCTTCCTGAGGGAGCAAACTTCCCTTACCAAAATTTAATCCTGAATTTTTGGTGGAATCTGACATTTTTTAATCAATTGTTTTAAATATCAATCTAAATTAGTGTTTTGTAAAATACAACAATTCAAGATCAATTTCAAATTGTTTATTCCCCGGAAGCAGAAAATGACAAACGTCTTTTTCCCTGCAACACTACCTCCAGGTATACCTTTATAGTTGACCCAGGCAATAAGGATTCTACTTTTTCGGGCCACTCAATAAAACAATATTGATCCTGGAAAAAATACTCCTCATAGCCCAGGTCAAAAACCTCTCTGATGTTCTGAATTCTATAAAAATCAAAATGATAAAGCGTACCATGTTGAGAGGAAATATACTCATTGACCAAAGAAAAAGTAGGACTGGTAACCATATCCAGGACATTCAGTTCTTTGCAAACAGACTGGATGAAGCTTGTTTTCCCCGCTCCCATTTCTCCATAAAAAGCAAATACTTCTGGCTTCGGGAAATACCCCAGAAACTTTTTTGCAGCTTCCTGCAAATCTGTGATGCTATTTATTTCAATGGTAATCATTACGATTTTTGGAACCTAATAAAACGTTTTAGATTTTTGGTGTTAATACAACCAGGGGGATCAACATTTCCTGCAAAGAAATTCCTCCATGTTGAAAAGTGTCTTTATAATATTTCACATAATGATTGTAATTGTTCGGGTAAGCAAAAAAATCATCATTGTTTGCAAAAATATAACGGGAACTTACATTGGCTTTTGGTAAACCTGCTTTTTCGGGATCTTTAATCTCAAACACTTCTCCCGGATTATAATTCAGGTTTCTACCAGTTTTATATCTCAGGTTTGCTGATGTTTTGCGATCTCCTATTACCTTCAATGCCCTCTGAACCCTTATTGTGCCATGATCGGTTGTAAGAACTACTTTGACATTTTGCCCGGAAAGGAATTTGAGGACATCAAATAAATAGGAGTTTTGAAACCAGCTTAAGGTAAGGCTTCTATATGCTTTTTCGTCAGCCGCCAGCTCCCTTATCATATTCGATTCTGTTCGCGCATGAGAAAGCATATCAACAAAATTATATACCACCGCTACCAGGGGATGATGAAGATAGTTTGCTAATTGCTCTGAAAATTTCTTTCCGGCATTCAGGTTAGTTATTTTCTCATAATGAAATGAGGTGTTTCTCCCTGATCGTACCAATAGTTCCCTAAGCAACTCTTCTTCATATTGATTTTTTCCCTCATCATCATCATCATTAAACCACCAATTCGGGTATTTTCTCTTTATCTCTACCGGCAACAGGCCTGAAAAAATAGCGTTCCGGGCATATTGAGTTGCCGTAGGAAGGATACTGCAAAAAAGCTCTTCCTTTTCTATCGAAAAATAATCCTGGAGGGATGGAGCAATTGTCCTCCACTGATCATATCGTAAATTATCAATAAGCAGGAACACCACATTAGTTCCTTTGTCAAGTAAAGGAAATACTTCCTGCTTAAAAATGTCAGGTGACATGAAGGGGGTTTCCAGAGAACCATCGAGCCAACCCGAATAGTTCTTTTTTATGAATTTTGAAAACTCATGGCTTGCCTCAACATTCTGCATATGTAAAACTTCATTCATCCCTGAAGTATCAGACTTCTCGAGTTCAAGCTCCCAATGAACTAATTTTTTATAAATATCAATCCAATCCAGAATACTCTCTGCCTGGTTTATCAACATTCCTATTTTCCCAAATTCAGTTTGATATGAGCTAATAGTTTTTTCTGAAACCAGTTTTTTCTGATCAATAAACTTCTTAATAGTCATCAGAATTTGTTTCGGATTCACAGGTTTGATCAGGTAATCATCTATCTGTGCTCCAATCGCTTCTTCCATTATGTTCTCTTCCTCACTCTTGGTTATCATAACCACAGGGACTTCCGGAACAAGGCTTTTAATTTCGGGGAGAATATCAAGCCCCCCTCTACCAGGCATATTTTCATCCAGGAAAATAAGATCCAGATCCTGCTTCCTTATTACATATAAAGCATCATCTGCATTGCTCGCCGTTAAAATTTCATATCCTTTCTCTTCGAGAAAAAAAATATGA
>JAUVKW010000206.1 GCA_030596025.1 Bacteroidota bacterium
TTTCTGTGAATGGAGTAGAAAGTGTTCAAATAAACCTTACATCCGGTGAAGTTAGTATTGTCGGCAATTCAATAGATCATAATAAAGTACAAGAAGAAGTAGAAGGCGTAGGATACATTATCCGGAAAGAGCAAAACTTACCATAGATTTTTTGTACACAACGGCTGAAATTTAAATAACCGTCCCGGAACGGAGCGCTTAAAGCCTGCCCTGTAAACGATTCCAAGGGAGCTTAATCAAAATCAAAAAAATGGTTTTCATTAACTGAAAAACCAGTGTTCAGATGTGAAATTATTTGCTATTTTTGTGTTCATTTTTGAGATTAAATTTTTAATAAAATTGATAACATGTCACAAGTAAAAAGAGTTTACACATTTGGAAATACAAATGCCGAGGGAAAGGCTGAAATGAAAAACCTCCTGGGAGGAAAAGGTTCGAACCTGGCTGAAATGAACCTGATAGGAGTTCCTGTACCTCCGGGATTTACAATTACTACAGAAGTGTGTGCCGAGTATAATAAGCTGGGAAGGGACAAGGTAGTAGAATTATTGAAGCAGGAAGTTGAACAAGCTGTATCCTATGTTGAAAACATCATGGGAATGGAGTTCGGGAGTGTGAAAAATCCGCTTCTTTTATCTGTACGTTCAGGTGCCAGGGCCTCTATGCCAGGAATGATGGATACGGTACTAAATCTTGGGATGAATGATGATGCTGTGAAAGGCCTGATTGAAAAAACCGGAAATGAAAGATTTGTGTGGGATTCTTACCGTCGATTTGTGCAAATGTATGGGGACGTAGTATTGGGAATGGAACCATCATCCAAGAAAGCTATGGATCCGTTTGAAGAAATCATTGAAGGTCTTAAAAAAGAAAAAAACGTTCTCCTGGATACAGAGCTTACTGTTGATGATTTAAAGGAAATGGTACGTAGGTTTAAGGAAGCTGTTAAAAAGAAAACCGGTAATGATTTCCCAACAGATCCATGGGCCCAGCTTTGGGGTTCAGTTATGGCCGTTTTTGATAGCTGGAATACAGAAAGAGCGATCTTATACCGGAAGTTGAATAAAATTCCTGATGATTGGGGCACAGCAGTGAATGTTCAGGCTATGGTATTTGGAAATATGGGTGAATCATCCGCAACCGGAGTAGCATTTACAAGGGATGCCGGAACAGGCGAAAATTTGTTTAATGGAGAATACCTTATCAACGCACAGGGTGAAGATGTTGTAGCAGGTACCAGAACACCCCAGCAGATCACAAAAGAGGGTTCATTAAGATGGGCTGAGCTGGCAATGGTTTCTGAAGAAGAAAGAGCTCTTGAATTTCCATCATTAGAGGAAACAATGCCGGAAATTTACAAGGAGCTTTTTGAGACTCAGAAAAAACTTGAACTGCACTATAAAGATATGCAGGACCTTGAATTTACTATTCAGGAAGGAAAACTTTGGCTACTACAAACAAGAAATGGAAAACGAACAGGTGCGGCCATGATAAAAATCTCAATGGATCTGTTAAATGAAGATCTGATTGATGAGAAAACCACCTTGCTCAGGAATGAACCTGAAAAATTAGATGAATTGCTACACCCGGTATTTGACAATCAGGCTATTGCAGATGCACATGTTTTAGCAAAAGGTCTCCCCGCTTCTCCTGGAGCTGCAACAGGCCAGGTTGTGTTTTTTGCAGACGAAGCAGAACAATGGGCTGATGAAGGAAAAGAAATTATACTGGTTCGTATTGAAACATCGCCTGAAGATTTAAAAGGGATGCATGTTGCTAATGGGATCCTTACCGCCAGAGGGGGAATGACCTCCCATGCGGCAGTAGTAGCCAGAGGAATGGGTAAATGCTGTGTGTCAGGAGCAGGATCCGTATCCATTGATTATAATAATAAGACATTCAAAGCCGATGGAAAAACTTTCAAAGAAGGAGACTGGATCTCATTGAATGGGTCTACCGGTGAAGTTTATGATGGAAAAATAGCAACTATTGATCCCGAGATCAGTGATTATTTTGATAAACTCATGAAGCTGGCAGATAAGCATTCAAGAATGTATGTACGTACAAATGCCGATTCTCCACATGATTCTGAAGTAGCAAGATCCTTCGGTGCACAAGGTATTGGCCTCTGTCGTACTGAACATATGTTTTTCGAGGGGGATAGGATTGTAGCAATGAGAGAAATGATCCTCGCTGATGATGAAGAAGGAAGAAGAGTAGCCCTTGATAAATTATTACCGATTCAAAGGAGTGACTTTGAAGGAATTTTTGCTGCTATGCATGATCTCCCGGTAACCATACGTCTGCTTGATCCACCATTGCATGAGTTTATCCCTCATGAGGAGGCCAACCAAAAAGAAATGGCTGCTGAAATGGGTATCAGCATTGAATTGATTAAGGCTAAAGTAGATTCACTTCATGAATTCAATCCAATGTTAGGCCACCGTGGATGCCGCCTGGGAATTACCTATCCTGAAATTACAGAAATGCAGGCAAGAGCAATCATTGAAGCTGCCCTGAACCTGAAAGAAAAGGGGATTAATGCCCATCCTGAAATAATGATTCCTTTGATCGGCACTCTTCAAGAATACAAATTGCAGGAAGATATTGTAAGAAAAACAGCTGAAAAAGTATTTGAAGAAAAAGGCAAGAAAATAGATTACCTCGTTGGAACTATGATTGAAATTCCACGTGCAGCTCTTATTGCAGATAAGATAGCAGAAGTGGCTGAATTTTTCTCATTTGGAACAAATGACCTGACCCAGATGGGATTTGGATATTCCAGGGATGATGCAGGTAAATTCCTCCCGGTATATATTGAAAAAGGAGTTCTTAAAAATGATCCTTTCCAGGTACTTGACAGGGAAGGAATCGGCCAATTAGTTGAAATGGGTACTTCCAAAGGGAGAAAAACAAATCCCAAACTTAAAGTTGGAATTTGTGGTGAGCATGGAGGAGACCCAAATTCAGTGGAATTTTGCCATATGGTAGGCATGGATTATGTGAGTTGTTCTCCATTCAGAGTGCCAATTGCAAGACTTGCAGCCGCACAGGCCAACCTGACAAACAAATAGTTTAATAAGTACGCTAAAGCGCACTGTAGACATCTGTTTGTTTGCATTTAACACCATGCTGAAGTATGGTGCTGTTTTTATAGATCTATTTGGGATGTTTCAATACTAAAATCAGGAAATAGGTAGTGGCAAAAAAAACCAATGTTTATAGGACTTTAAGGCTTGCTATGGCCTGGTAATATTCCATGTTAAAAAAAAAGTTTACTTTTGCACTCAGGGTAAACAAAAATAATATGCAAATAGTAATTAGAATCTCTCTGATCTTCCTTGCCTATTTAATCGGATCAATTGCCACTTCTGTTTGGATTGGAAAGTGGTTCTATGGCAAAGATGTGCGCAATTATGGCAGTGGTAATGCCGGAGCAACCAACACCATACGTACTTTTGGCTGGAAAGCCGGAGTAATCGTAATGATTATTGATCTTTTTAAAGGATGGCTTGCTGTTCAGCTTGCCTTCTTATCCAGTTTTTATATCCCAAAATCAGACGATTTCATAACTTATCAGATGATTCTTGGAGCTGCTGCTATTTTAGGCCATATTTTCCCTGTATATGCTCAATTCAGAGGAGGAAAGGGTGTCGCCACCCTGGTTGGAGTAGTCCTGGCCATTAGTCCTGTTGCCACGGCTGTATGTGCAGGTATTTTTTTCCTCACAGTTTTTCTTACTAAATATGTCTCTCTTAGCTCAATACTTGCAGGATTCTCATTTCCCTTTGTCATTGTCCTTATCTTTCATACTACTACCCCCTCTCTGGTAATATTTTCCCTGATAGTTTCTATTTTGCTGCTTTTCACTCATCAGAAAAATATTGAAAGGTTGTTACGGAATGAGGAGAACAAAGCAACATTTCTTATGCCTGTTCATAAAAGACCTGGATATAATGAAGAGTGAGTTTTACCAACTGATTAGTTTTCCCGATTTTTTCTAAGCTTTCTTTAGTTCCGGGTTCAAGACCGTTTCGGGTTCCGGGTTCAAGACCGTTTCGGGTTCTTTTATTGCCCGGGGCCTCTTATCTTCTTTCTCTCTTTTTCCAATATTCCAATATTACTTCGTTCCCACAGGCCACCGCAAAAACCCACTCGTGAGCTTTGATCCCCTTCGGGTCTCAAAGGTTCCAGCATTCCTTTGCCTCTCTCCTCTGCTTTCTTTCGCTAGATCTCTCTTTCGCCCCATCCCTTGTCCACCGTAGCCTTGGCGAAGGTGGAGCTCTTTCTCCCATTCTCTCATTCTCCTCTTCGCCCTTTCTCTCTGCCTCTTCGCTCTGTGCCCACAGTGAAATATGCTCCTTTGTCGCATTTCACGTGGCAAGCCTGTGCACTCTGCTCTTCTGTCATCCCAATTCTTTCAACAATTTTTTCTGAAGCTCAGAGGGGGTAAGTTTATTGGATAGCTTTCCATCAACCGAAACAGTAATATTTCCGGTTTCTTCAGATACAATAACCACTACAGAATCTGTTTTTTCAGTCACTCCCACAGCAGCCCTGTGTCTCATTCCGTATTTTGCCGG
>JAUVKW010000130.1 GCA_030596025.1 Bacteroidota bacterium
ATAAATATTTTCAAGATATTAATGATTAAGGTGAGTTCGATAAATTATTTACTAATAAATCTAACAAACACTTCAACTTGATGAAACTTTCTGCCTTGGCCTGCCCCGTAGGGAAGAATGACCGTACTGGGGTGGCAAAAAAAAAGTAGCCACAAAGTCTCCAAGACACCAAGAAAACACCAAGAATGACAAAGTTCCAAACAATCACCAAAGGTAAGCCTTTACCAAAGGCGAATAATATAATCTCTCTAAACTAAACCAACTAACATTCCGTCCCTATGGGACTTATAATACTGATTATGATATCTTTTACTATAGATATTTTGTCCCTACGGGACATTTTATTCATGCAAACCATTTGTTGAAATTATTAATATCAAACCTTATAAATGATTAGTTCGATATTATAATTACATATTTGTTTTCTTGAATCCCGTAGGGATTCCATATTTATAGTAAGCACCTTAACATGTTTACCAAGTCCCGTTAGGGACGATATATAAAGATCCCCTTTATTATTCTAAACTTATGTATATATTTCATAACCGAGTCCATTACAGATCTAATTTCATTTGTGAGGTATCTTCCGGATCCAGTTCAATTTCTTTGCCTCTTTCAATTTTTTCTTCTGATAAATCAGGATCGCTTTTCACAGTTTCACTTTTAACCTGCGGCTCAATTTCCTGAATATTTGAAACATGGTAAGTGGTAAGCCTCTTCCCTTTTGCCTTAAAACTCTTTACACCAATAAATTCTGCTACTTCAACTATTTCGCTTTTTCTTTCCTTATTCTTACCACCAAAATTAATTTCAAACCTGGGATATTCAACCTCGGTTATACTGATCATTTTAGAACCCTCATCTTCCGGGATGAAATATTGAAGTTTATCACTAAAATCAATTGCAAATCTCTTAACGTAATAATATCCCTGCTTCCCGTCTAAGTAGATAACTGAATATAACTTGGTTTTTACATACTTCTCAATTATGAGGATGTCTTCATCAAAATGGTTGGAAAGATCAAAATTCACTGTCAGAAAAGTGCCCCTTTTTGTTACCACTAATATCGTATCCTCTCCTCCAAACTCACCCAGGAATTTGCCTCGTCCATCCACATTAAGCCTGAATACGTCATCATCAAACCAAATTTTTCTTCCTCCCAGAGTTGAGATCCCCTTTTCTTTAAGACTTATCTTTTGAACCGCATTCCTGGTAAGAATATTACCCAAAGACTGACGGCCCTTTATGGCCAGTTCCCCAAAATCAAAATCCAGGATCAGATTTTTCAACCTTGGTCGCGGCTTTAGGAATACTTTGATAAGCTCTGCTTCTCCATTGGGATTAGCAGTAAAATACAGGATCCTGGATCTATCCTTCCCTTTTGTAAGATCATACTCCTTATCCCTGGTCAATCCGGCAATAGCAACTCTCTTTACCATGACCTTCCCGTTTCTTCCGTCCTGGTAAACAATATTATAAATGGTCCTGCTATCGTTTTTCTTAAATACGGTTGTATATAAAATATCCTTCCCAACAAAGGCCTTATCAGACACTAGCGTTACCAGGTATTTTCCGTTTTTTCGTATCACAATGATCTCGTCAATATCTGAACACTCGCAAACGAATTCATCTTTCTTCAGGGAGGTTCCAATAAAACCTTCCTTTCGATCCACATACAATTTAGTATTGATGGCTACTACTTTGGTGGCTACAATGGTATCAAAATTCCTGATTTCAGTTTTTCTCTCCCATTGTTTGCCATATATCTTCTTTATTTGCTTAAAATAATTGATTGTAAACTCGATAAGATTAGCAAGGTGAGTTTTCACCTCCTTCATTCCTTCTTCGAGTTTCTTTATGTATTCGTCGGCTTTTTTAACATCATATTTAGAGATTCTTTTAATTTTTATCTCCGTTAAATGTATGATATCCTCCCTGCTTACCTCTCTCAACAATAACTTCTTAAATGGTTCCAGACCCTTATCAATTGTTTCCAGAACAGACTCCCATGTCTCACAGTCTTCAATATCCCTGTATATTTTCTCCTCTATAAATATTTTTTCAAGGGATGAAAGATGCCAGGTCTCCTCCAGTTCTTTTAACCTAATTTCTAATTCGAGCTTAAGAAGATCCCTGGTATGATTGGCTGATGTCTTAAGTAAATCACTGACTCCAATAAATACCGGTTTATCATCATGAATCACACAGGCATTGGGTGAAATTGAAAGCTCACAGTCGGTAAATGCATAAAGAGCATCTATTGTTTTATCGGGTGAAACGCCCCCGGCCAGGGCAATGATTATTTCTACTGAATCAGCAGTATTATCATCTATTTTCTTAATCTTGATTTTCCCTTTTTCATTGGCCCGAAGAATAGATTCAATCAAGGAGCCGGTAGTTTTTCCAAAAGGAAGTTCATCGATTAAAAGAGTTTTTTTATCTACTTTTTTAATTCTGGCCCTTACCTTAACATTTCCTCCTCTGATTCCATCATTGTATTTTGAAAAATCAGCAAACCCCCTGGAGGGGAAATCAGGGAATATTTCAAATTCCTTTCCTTTAAGGTATAAGATAGAAGCATCTATCAGCTCATTGAAATTATGAGGTAATATTTTTGAAGACAGACCCACTGCAATACCTTCTCCACCCTGGGTAAGAAGGAGAGGGAACTTTACAGGAAGAGTGAGGGGTTCCTTGTTTCTTCCGTCATAAGATAATTTCCAGGTAGTAGTTTTAGGATTAAAAACCACATCCAGGGCAAATTTTGATAGTCGGGCTTCAATATATCTTGGTGCTGCAGATCCATCACCGGTAAGTATATTTCCCCAATTTCCCTGGGTATCCACCAGCAATTCTTTCTGTCCAATCTGAACAAGAGCGTCTCCAATGGAAGCATCTCCATGGGGATGAAACTGCATGGTTTGTCCGATGATATTTGCAACCTTATTATACCTGCCATCCTCAAGCCTTCTCATGGCAAATAAGATTCTCCGCTGAACCGGTTTCAATCCATCATAGATATTTGGAACTGCTCTTTCCAATATAACATATGAGGCATAATCAAGGAACCAATCCTTGTACATGCCCGATAAATGAGCAACTTTAAAAAGATCCTTTGCATTTGATTTTTCCTGATCCTCTCCTGGAATTTCAGGCTTATCCTGCATCTCGCTATCAAGAAATTCTTTATCTTCCATTCAAATCGTCAATCTATTCTTTAAAAATTAAGCCGTGAACAAAATTAAAGGGCAATACTGCTAAAGCCTTTTTCATGTTCATACTTCTGCAACATCCTCTTCTACCTTCAGGTTCTCAATTATAAACTCCTGTCTCTCAGGGGTATTCTTTCCCATATAAAACCTCAAAAAATCTGAAACTACATCTTCTTTTTTTAACAAAACCGGTTCCAGTTTCATCTTCTTACCAATAAAATGCTTAAACTCGTCGGGACTGATCTCTCCCAGGCCTTTAAATCTGGTAATTTCAGGATTCGAAGACAAATCTTTAATTGCTTTTTGCTTTTCCTCATCCGAGTAGCAATAAATAGTTTTCTTCTTATTTCTAACCCTGAACAATGGGGTTTGAAGAATATACAAATGTCTTCTTTTTACCAGGTCAGGAAAAAACTGCAGGAAAAAAGTGATTAAAAGAAGCCTGATATGCATTCCATCCACATCAGCATCAGTAGCAATTACAACATTGTTATACCTGAGGCTATCCAATCCGTCTTCAATATTTAATGCAGATTGAAGAAGGTTAAACTCCTCGTTCTCATAAACAATCTTCTTGGTTAAGCCGTAGGTATTAAGTGGTTTGCCCTTGAGGCTGAAAACTGCCTGGGTTTCAACATTTCTGGATTTTGTAATAGAACCACTGGCAGAATCTCCTTCAGTAATAAATATTGTGGTTTCAAGCCTGTTATCAGCTTTTGTGTTATAATGCAACCTGCAATCTCTTAATTTCTTATTGTGCAAACTTGCTTTTTTTGCCCGGTCACGTGCAATTTTTTTTATTCCTGAAATTGCTTTTCGCTCCTTTTCAGAATCATGAATTTTCTTTAGTAATATATCAGCAGTTTCAGGATTCTTATGCAGATAATCATCAAACTCCTTTTTGAAAAAGTCAATGATATAATTTCTAATTGAAGGGCCACCTGGTCCCATATCCTTTGATCCCAACTTTGTTTTTGTCTGGGATTCAAAAATAGGTTCTTCCACCTTTAAACTGAAAGCTGCAATAATTGAAGCCCGAATATCAGAAGCATCAAAGTCCTTTTTATAGAATTCCCTGACTGTTTTTACCAGTGCTTCCCTGAATACGAGTAGGTGAGTTCCACCCTGGGTAGTATGCTGCCCATTTACAAAAGCATAATATTCCTCTCCGTATTGGTTGCTATGAGTTATGGCAATTTCAATATCCCCGTTTTTTATATGAATCGGTGAGTAAAGGCCGGGAAGACTCATATTCTCATTTAACAGATCTAAAAGACCATTCCTGGAAAAAAACTTATTCCCATTGAAGTTGATTGTAAGCCCTGAATTCAGATAAACATTATTCCTGAGCATGGACTCTACATAATCAATTATGTAATGATAGTTTCCAAATAGTTTTTCATCTGGAATAAATTTTACTTCCACACCATTTTTCTGATCACTGGACTCAATTTTCTTATCTTCAACTACCTCACCTCTTGAAAATTCCACAAATTTTTTCTGTCCCTCCCTAATCGAAGAGATCTCAAATAAATCCGACAAAGCATTTACAGCTTTAATTCCAACTCCATTCAGTCCTACAGATTTTTTAAAGACCTTGGAGTCATACTTGGCCCCGGTATTCATTTTCGATGCAACATCTACTAATTTCCCCAAAGGGATACCCCTGCCATAATCTCTGATACTCACCTCTTTTTCATGGATATTAACATCTATATTCTTTCCAAAACCCATCATGTACTCATCCAGAGAATTATCCAACACCTCTTTTAATAAAACATAAATACCATCATCCTGGGATGAGCCATCACCCAATTTCCCTATATACATCCCCGGACGTTTCCGAATATGTTCCTTCCAATCAAGGGTCTTTATGGTATCTTCAGAATAGTTTGCAGTCATCTATTTATACAAATTGCTTGAAATTTTTGCAAATATAAGTAAATACCGCATGTACAGGGAAATAGTTTATCAACAAAAGGCAGGAATATATAAACTGTTTCATATGCCAAATTTAAAAGTCTAATTAAGGAATGCTAATTAATTATCCCTAATGTCTTCAATAATTCCCATTTTCCTCATTAAAAATGTAGCATTCATATTCCGGGATACTCCCTTAATGAGTTTATAATCAAATTTCAACTTGTCCCCGACAATTTCTGCTTCAAAGCATTTATTAAACACTTTCCCTGGAAAATCATCTTCCATCCTGCTCAAAGTCAGGTCATGGGTAGCTATCAATCCTGAAGCTTCTAAATCTACAAGTCTTGTTATCACCGCCCTTGAGCCACTGGTTTTGTCCTTTGAATTAGTTCCTTTTAGAATTTCATCAAGAAGAAAGAAAACAGCTTGTTTTTCTAAAATAAGATCTAACAAAAACTTCAGGCGCTTTAATTCTGAGAAAAAATATGACTCATTATTCTGCAATGAATCAGTAGTCCGCATACTTGTAAAGAGTTTAGAAGGAAAAGAAACAAATTTTGATGCACAAACCGGTGCTCCCATCTGGGACAAAACCATATTTACTCCAACTGCCCTTAGAAAAGTGCTTTTTCCGGCCATGTTGGGTCCCGTTACAATAAATATTTCTCCCTGCACCGACAACATCAGGTCATTATTTACCCGAATGTCATTCTTAATTAAAGGATGCCCAAGCGATTCAAATTCCCAGGCTGGTTGTTCTGAAACCAGGGGGAAGGAATAATCAGGATGATTAAAACTAAATGTCCCCAGGCTGGAAAGCGCATCAAATTCTGAAAGACTTTCCAGCCATCTGAAAACATCTTTGGCATATCTTCGCCTCCATTTCCCAAAACTAATCAGGCAATGAATATCCCACAACAAAATAGCATTTAACAAAACCCCAACAATCATATTATTTCTCGTATCAAAAGCATCCAGAATCTTAACTAATTTCTGTATAATCCTGCTTGCAGGAATTGAGTTGTGAAATAATTCATTTTTTAACTTCTGCAGAAGGGCCGAATCAAACTCCTCTTTCTCAATATGCTCAAATAACTTTCTATAATCGCTCAATACTCGTAAAGAAGCAGAAACATCCCTCTGGAAAGATTGAGTTTTCTTAATCACAAGACCAACAACTCCCAGCGGAATTAACAGCAGGTACCAGATTTCTTCGAATGCAAGGATCCCAAAAACACTTAAGCCAATAAGTCCAATGGAAATTACAGGAAGGAAAACAGCAAGGAAAGGGAAAAGAATATTACTAAAAATCGGAGACTTATCCCTGAGCCATTCTTTAAGGATGGTACTTTCAAAATCATTTTCCTCTAACTGCATACATAAAGCCTGGAAATTTTGCATCCACCCGAAGCGGGCAGACAGGTCTTTAATAGCATCTTGCCTGCTATATATTTTTTCCTTCTCATTAAGCAAGTCAGAAAAATAAGCTGCCAGCTTAAGCCTTCCCGATTGACTAAAGGATCGATTTAAATATTGAAATAATGATCCTGCACCAAAAATATCAAGATCAAAAACATATTCATGATCCCTGTCAATAAATTCCAGGCCTTCATCAAACTCATTATAATCATGGTTCAGGGCCTTTAGCTCATCTGCATTAAGCTTCAGCAAATTCCGATAATGCAATTCTTTGGAAGCACGTTTTATGCTGTGCTTGATAAACACAATAAATAATGACAAAAACAATACTGCCGGAAAGATGAAAACAATGCCTTTTTCGCCAAAACTCTTAACAGTAAAAAAAATGAAAGCAATGAAAACAAATAAACGAAGCCAGGATATTCGTCTTAGCCACTTTTTCTCGATATCTGCAAGAGCTGAAAAATACTCCTTTCTTTCAGAATAAAAAGTGAGTAGGGTTTTTTCTTTTGGTGCTTTTTTATCCATCTTCTAAATTTCCATTGCTTTAACTCTAAAATGTGTAATCTCCCCCTGGTTATATCCTCCGGCATTGTCAAACTCCCATGACCAGCTTTTTGGATTTATAGCCCTGGGCAGTGGTGTGAAAATTAAAGGACTGTGCCTTTTTTCTCCTTGCTTGTTTATCACAATTTCTTCAATATCTGTTATCAGGCAGGATCTTCCTTCTGGCAGAGAATTAATATGTGCTGCCTGTATTTTTCTTCTCAATTCATAGACATCATCAACAGGCCAGCCAGGAAATTTTTGCAAGTATTCAACTATAACAGTATCCAACTGATCTAAAATATTCAATGAAATATAATAATCTGCTTCAATTTCTTCCTTAAAACCAGGACATTCAATGTTTTTCAAACCTTCTTTATTCCCTTTCTTCACCCCATTGACCATATCGTATACCTCATATGCTGTTCCTCCGGTAATTTCATATTCCATAAAAACAACATTCTGAAAATTTCTGAGTTTATGCCTTATTTGCCGCGGATGATGGATATCAACCAGCACTATCTCTGAGCTGAATTCCGTTAATTCCTTAAATGGAACATCCAGCAACCAACCACTTCCCAGAATTGCGACCTTTCCTGGCTTGTTCTTCCTTACAAAATTTAATACATATTGGCTGGAATTGGCCAGATGGCTTTTCCATACAACCGGATCATGCAGAAAACGATTCATGATTCCCTGCTGATCAGTAAAATAGCCCATCTTACGCAATTTCATTTTTTGGCTTTTGCTTAACATAGCAGCTTAAGAATTGGCAGCAGGTTTTTTATTGAGTTCATCAATCATCAACTCCCTGGTTTTAATCATTAAGTTCTTTGAATCAGTTGAAAGAATTTCCTCAAGTGGGATTGGATCTAAAAATCTAAGTCTGATAGCATGCTTCCCTTTAAAGACAAATCCTCTGGGAGGAAGAGCATCTCCTGTCCCATCCAGAACTACTGGAATAATTGAAGTTTCAGATTGTTTAGCCAATTTAAAAGCACCTTCCTTAAAATTGATGATCCTGGTATCCTCTGACCGGGTTCCCTCAGGGAAGATCATAACAGATGAGCCGGCCTGAATAGTTCTTTCTGCATCTTCCATCATTTTTATTATACTTGTCTTCTCCCCTCTCTTTATTGGGATATATCTGTTTGCCCACATATTCCATCCGGCAAATGGAACCCTGAATAATTCAGCTTTTGATATCCATTTAAAATGAATAAATGTCCGGTATATTACCAGTATATCAACCAGTGATTGATGATTAGAAACAAATATATAAACACCCCTGGCATCAATTTTCTCTTTCCCTTCAATTGAGATTCTCCAGTAAGGATTAAACCATGTATAAGTTGAGGCCCAAAAACATGAATATTTATGCAATAGCCAGAGGCGTCTGTCGAAAAGGACTGTTAAAAGCCATATTATCAAGGCAGGAGGATAAAATACCACGAGCATTAGAATATAAAAAACCCAAATAAGAGTTGACCTTAAATAATCCATCAATATTAAAATCCAAATAATAATACTGCCCGAAAATAATGAAAATCTATTAAGCTGAGTAGGGGCTAAAGCTAGTCAAACTCAAAATTGTCCCGTGAGGGACCATATATCTATAGAAATTGAAATACCCTCAGAACAAAGTCCCATTGGGACGTAATAATATTATAGCTAATTCATATATACAAATGTATATTCAATTTAAAAGATATTCAATAATATATCGTCCCTAAAGGGACTTGTATTCTATTGTGATTTTTTTCTATAAATATTAAGTCCCCATGGGACTATAAGATGTATCTTCAATTAACAGGATTGCTGAACTTACTAGCAATTAGCACTATATTAGCGAGTTCCTTATTTCAAACCCAGGTTATTAAACTTAATATAGAAGAGGAACAAATAAAATATATAATTAGAATTAAAAAAAAACTGAAAGAATAGTATAAGTCTCTGTTTGAGAGAAAGGCAGGTTGCCTGCAACTTTCCTCCAGGCTTCCATGATCTGGTCTGGTTTATGATATAATCCTGGTAATAAAGT
>JAUVKW010000008.1 GCA_030596025.1 Bacteroidota bacterium
TCTCGCCTCTTCGTATTGTTTAAGATCATTCATCATAACATCAAATATCATTTCAGCTACTTTGTTTGCTCCGGCATAAGTAAAATGGATATAGTCTTTCTTTCCAAGGGAAGGGATAGTATCAACCCATTTTTGCATAGAATTCTCTCCCCCCATTGCTTCAAACAAATCATAAAAAATACAATTTGTAAGAACTGCTGCATTCTTTTGAGCATCTCTTATTGCTTCAATGTTAGGATAAGTAACAAAGCCTTCAGGAGTTTTTTTATTCATATCTGATATTCCAATTACCATAATCGGCGTATTATTTGTGATCCTTTTCAGTAAAGCTAGTTCCCTGGCCAGGGCATTTTGGTAATACTTGTATGAATTCACAATATTAGGAGCAACATTTACTCCAAAGTGCAGAATAATAAGTCCGGGATTCAATTCGTCATACATTCTGGCCAATAAAACGGTATCGGTAGCTGAGAAATCCGTACCTCTGCTTCCCCTCATCGGGATATTATCCACAAGTATTCCGTCCTTCCCTTCCAGTGAAATTCCAAGGATATCAGGGCTCAGTCTACTTGTAAACCTCAGATCTACAGAAGTATGAGGTTGATTGTACTCAAATGTAGAGACCCGGAAGTCATTTCCAGAGGGAATAGTATCAAACCGGAGAGGCTCACCTTCGGCAAGACACTCAATAAAACAGGTATCGGAAACATTTTTAATGAAAATTCTACATACTTCGAATTTCTCAGCATTGGGGAATCCCATATTTGAAGCATTTACCTTTGCCCATCCCAGTTCATATTGCCTTTGCCCGGGCATATATTTTGCCGGGAGACTATATCTGCACAGATTCATCATTGCACCAAATTGCTTATGATCTAAAAGGGCATCCCTGTAATCTCTGATGCCATAGCGTCTCCAATTAGATGACGACTTAACCTGTACTGATTGAGTGTAGGAAACTACCATCTTTGGTGAGATAAGTCCCGTCCCCATTCCACCAAATTCAGCTTGAAGCTCCTTCCTCAACTGAGCAGTAATCCTGTCCCCCTCAATTTGGGAATCCCCATAATACAGTACCCTAATAGTTTTGTGAACAGAATCTATTGCTTGTATTTTCTCAAAAAATGAAAACAAGAGTGTAGTATCTCCTTCAGGGTATTCAAGCTCAAGTCCGGGTTTGGGCTTCCTGATAAAAGTAATTGAATCCACGCCTGATAGTTTATTGCCAATACTATCTGCTAAACCATAGATTGAATCAGGTTTTAAAGTATCGGTATTTCCTTCTGATGCGATTATGAGATTATCCAGGTTGACAAAATCTTCATAAAATTGAACTTCGGGAATTTTCAGCTCCACTTTTCCTGCAAGGGTCCACGTCCTTCCTGACAACAGAATGGATAAAACAAGCATGATAAGCCATATAGAAAGAAAAAAAAGGAAAGTCCTGAATGGCTTCATACTCAATTATGATTTAACTAAATATCAAAAAGAAAGTAATTTACAAAATCTGATTGAAAAGTTGAAAGGTTGAATAGTTGAATAGTTGAATAGTTGAAAAAAGATATACAATAAACCACTAAATAAATGCAAAGAGCCGTAAAGAAAGAGAAAGTACAAAATCAAAATACTGAAGTTGTGGCGCAAGAGACCAGCATTGAGGTGTCTCAAGGGCTTATTGCTTTAATAATTAATCCTAATACAATAAAAAGGAATGCTTTTAAAATTTTTGCTATTCTTTTCATGAAGTATTGTGTTTTGTAAGTTATCACCAACTTGTTAATATAGAAATAATTGTCCATAAACTTTTCCCGAGTTCATCAAAGGATACAGCATTTTATTCAATTGAAAATCGGTTTTATTAGTCCCATAGGGACTTGATATTTATAGAAAATTAATTAAAATAGAATATAAGTCCCGTTAGGGACGATATATTATTGAATGTCCTTTAAAAAACACCTCTCATCATAATCAATGTTAAACCTGTTTAACAATTCAAGATATTCCTCCCTGAATGTTTTCTTTTTATGATGTTGTTCCTTATATATAATATATTGCGTCCCTACGGGACTTTGTTATGAGGGTGTTTCATTTTCTATAAACATAAGGTCCCTACGGGACCATATTGAGGTCTACTAACTTAGATACCCCTGGTTTGCATTATTTATCCGTATGGCTACGAATCATATTTACCATTTGCACCCTGTTTTTTACTCCCAGTTTTTTATAAATATTATGTGAATGGTCCTTCACTGTCTGTAAGGAAATAAACAAAGCCTCACTAATTTGCTGATTGGTAAAACCTTCACAGATTTTTTCAATAATTTCTTTTTCTCTCCTGGAAATTTCATGCCTGAAAAGCAAATCAGAGGATTCAAGTTGGTCTTCCTCCTGGCCGGATCTAATGTTAAAGTCTTTCTTAAGACGATTTCCCAGGAATAGTAAGGGCAATAAGCCTCCTCCAAAAAAGATAATCAGATAGACCAAAGAAACTGAAACATACCGGTCGGTAAAATAAAAAAGAATAATTCCTGAAACCTGAACAAGCAAATTGATATGGCCAAAATACAACACCATCCCTTTGTGCACTTTGTCTTTCAGCCCAGCTCCCCTGAAATATAAATAATAGTAGGAAATTAGAATTGTAATTGCATGCATGGCAATCATAGTTAATTTGATAACGCTTGTAGCATTTTCAACACTTTCATTCTTCAAGTCAGCAAATCTAAGAATGGCAAAACCATAGCTAATAAAAAAGAGAGATTGAAACAGGAAGTAGCTTATAGTAAATGTTTTTGACAAAGTTTTATTTACCATCTCAGCACTGAGTCTGATAAACATATACCAGGCCGCTACAAGGAATGGAACACTAAGAAAAGGAAGTAATTGAACGATTGTCTCCACCAGGGTTAGTTCAATTGTAAAATCTTTCAAGACCTGCCTGACAATCATTGTCCCCAACAAACCAAACACCCCAAAAATCACCGTAAGTATTTGAAAATATTCATAGCTGGCCAGATAATCAAACTTATACTTATCATTCAGATTGTATGCTAACAGAATGGATGCTGCACCGGCTCCAAGCGAGACAACAACCACTGCTGCCAGAAAGATATCTTGTAAAAATACGTTTGAAAACATCCTACTAAAGTATTGTTTTGACTATTCAGGTATAAATATAAATCAATACAAAGACATAAAACATCATACTAAAGTAGTGTTTTTTATAAATCCTACTTTAGTGAAGGGACGTTTCTATTGACCTGCCGTATATTTGTTTAGAGAATCAAGCATATGCAATTATTTTTTCACAATTAAAATTTATAAAAATGGAAAATCAAGAAGTACAAACACAGACTATTCAAGTGAAACCCGATTTTGGATCAGCATTTGGTCATGGCTGGAGAATGATGATGAAATATTTCCTTGAACTCTTATTAGTCTCATTGGTTGTTATTGCCGCCCAGATTCCTATGGGGATAATGCAAGTTGGTCAGGGCGCAGAATTCGCCCCTGCCATGGCACTTCTTCAGGTATTTGGGATTGGCTATGCATTATTTGTTTTGGCACCCATTGATTTTGGTTCCAAATTCGTGTTTCTTAAGGGAATGAAGGATCAAAAATTTGAAATCAAAGAGATCTTTTCTGGCTTTAAGGACAATTATTTAAACATCATTCTTGCCAATCTTTTAACTGTGGCAATAGTGGTGGCAGGGATCTTTATGTTGATCATTCCCGGAATTATTTTTGCGTGTAAACTGGCATTTGTTCCCTATCTGGTTATGGACAAGAATCTTGATCCGGTTGAGGCTGTAAAGGAAAGCTGGAGAATGACCAAAGGTTATGGCTGGACTATTTTTGGAATGGGATTTGTTTCCATTTTTATATTTTTGGGAGGTTTACTGCTTCTCATTCTTGGAGTAATTCCTGCAGCCATGTGGATTAGTAGTGCTTTTGCTTCGCTTTATCATGCAGTAGATTTGGAAAAGAATAAGCCTGCAGTTGTCCAGGTGTAGTATTAAAATTAAAGTGCTGAATTTGTAATAAAACTCCAGAACCTAATAAAGGAAAGGTCCCATGACATATGGGGCCTTTTTATTTATACTAAAGTGAGTTTTTGTTTATTTCTTCCGTCTACCCTTCGACAAGCTCAGGGTGACTACCTGATATTAACAAGTTAAGGAGTTCATTGTGATTGCAAATTTCACTTTCATAGTTTTCACTATCTTCACTTTGTATTACTATGTACATCGGCAGACAGTCAGGCTGAGCCTGTCGAAGCCTTGACTAAACTATGACCCAATCACTGTCAGGATATTGCTGCGCAATGACGCTGACAGGATTTATCCAACTAACTTTTGGGTTTAATTTTGATTTGCTGTCCGGGGTGGATTCTATCTCCACTCGATAAATTATTCAAGCGAAGTATATCCTGGTCTGATACACCCGGGAATTTTCTTGCAATTTCCCACACAGAATCTCCATACTTCACCTTATAGTAAACATAATCACCATTATCAGGAGTATTTGATTTAGGCTGTATACTTGCCTGAGTAGAGGCCGAAACTGTCTTGCCTATACTTCTTTGCTTTTCTGCAAAACTCATTGTATTTATTTCTTTGTACTGCCTGGCTTTTGATGGTGTTACGTATATAGCAAGTTTCTGTCCTACACGAATAGTATTTCCCCTTATCCCATTCCAATACCTTACACTCGACAATCCAACATGATACCACTCGGCAATATAACCTAGATTGTCACCAGACTTAACGGTATATATCAATTTTGTTTTCCCGCTTGGAGCTTGTGGAGTATATCTTGACCGGGTGGGATTTACAACCATATTAGCAGGATTAAGGTAAATGGAATCCTTATAAGCAAAAATTGAGTCCTGATAATCGATAAACTCTGTTGATTGGGATAAAGGTACCCGAACAGCATAGGCTTTACTTTTTCCAGGGACGATATCTTTTCTGTATTGGGGATTTAAGTCTCGTAATTCCTGAATCGGCAATTGAAGTACCTCTGAAACCTGCATTAAGTGAAGATCGCGGTGTACAATAATAGTATCTGTTGATAAGGGAATATCTATTGGTCTTGGTTTTAGATTATACAGATGATAGTAATTCATAGCGTAAGCGGCAGCAATAAAGGCCGGGACATATCCCCTGGTCTCACGTGGCAGGTAATAATAAATCTCCCAGTAATCGGTCTTGCCCCCGGTCCTACGAATAGCCTTATTAACATTTCCGGGACCACAATTATAGGCTGCTATCGCTAAAATCCAATCATCATATATATTATATAAATCGCCTAAATAGCTAACAGCAGCTTTCGTTGATGCCAGTGGATCCCGGCGTTCATCAACCAGTGAGTTGATTGTCAAACCATACGCCCTGCCGGTTCTATACATAAACTGCCACATCCCGGTTGCTCCAACCCGTGAAACTGCCCTCGGGTTAAGTGCTGACTCAATAACAGCCATGTATTTCAATTCGTAAGGAAGGTCTTGGTAATCAAGAGCTTCCTCAATCATTGGGAAGTAATAATCAGCCAGTCCCAGCATCACTTCAAGCTGATCCTTCTTCTTGTCGGTATAAACTGAAATATAATTCCTTACGAATCGGTTATAAGGCAGGGGAATTATTGTTGGGATTCGACTCAATCGGTCTATATAAATAGAATCAGGCTCTTTTAGCGGAAGGGTATCTTTATCATAATTATCAATTGCCCTGAGCGTATCTCTGAGCAATGAATTCTGAACATACCACATATTCATCAAACTATCGAGGTTATCAGAGAAACTAGAAAAATTTATTGCTTCTGTAACTTGTACTGAGTCCCTATCATCAAGGCTATTTGCATTTCCCTCAGGCAATACAGCCAGAGAAAACATGATAATAAGAAAAATAAAATATCGAATTTTCATAAAAAACATTTATCTATTAAAAACTAAATTTAAACTTCAAACCAAGGGCATTCATATGTTCTGACAAATAAAAAAGCTGTGGGTCAAGCTGCAGACTCAAATCTTCGTTCATATCATAAGAAAAAAGGTATCCATCTACTGTTGCATCAATAATATTCAGAGCATACCATGCAAAAGTAAGAATAACCGACAAATCACGATACCTTCGGTAATAATTCATATTATTTTCCAGCTGTTCTTTGAACCATTCTTCATCAGAGGGATTATAATCAGGTGATCCCAGGCTGGGATCAAATCTTCCAGGATCAACATTAGGACCAATGAAATTAAGATAGCTAGTCGTATTATTATCTCCATCTGTAAAGTCAATAAGCCCCTGTTTGTACTCGTTGTAATTTGTAGCGTTGAAATGAATAAAATAACCCATTACTCCAAAGCCTGTATAAATAATGGGAATCTTCCAATATTTTTTATTATAAGCCTGGCCCAGGCCAGGAATCACTGCAGAATACATTGAAGCCCTTCTTGGGGAATGCAGCACCACCAGGGATTCTGGTTTTCTCTCCCCATCATATACAGTTTGAGCTGATAATAACACAGGACTTAATACCATGCTCAGGACTAGTAATATGATTGATGAATGCTTCGCCATTAAGGGTGGTTCAAGAAATTCTATGCACTGCAAATATACACCAAACGAAAGAAAGGTGGAATTTCTTGTTCTAAAGTATGCCTGTTTTTTTGAGGGACCAGATCAGGGTAACTATCAATCCTTAAATTTATCAAGAATACTCATTATTCTTTCCAGGTCTTCACCCGACTCAAAAGGTATTACAATTTTACCCTTTCCCTGCTCGTTTACCCTGAATTGAACCTTTGAGGCAAAAAATCCAGACAATTGTTCCTGGAGGTCCTGATAATCCTCTATCAGTTTTTCCTTAATTTCTTTATTAATGGTTCCTTTCAGCTGTCCTTTGTTGATCTTTCTTACAATATCTTCTGCCTTCCGAACAGAAAGCTCTTCTTCCATAATCTTGTAATAGGCATCAATCTGGACTTTGGGATTTTCAATATTTACAAGAGTTCTGGCATGCCCCATGGCAATCTTTTTTTCACGGATTCCCAATTGAATCTCTGCCGGTAATTTTAAAAGTCTCAGATAATTGGATATAGTAGACCGTTTTTTTCCAACTCTTTCACTCATTCCTTCCTGGGTAAGCTGACACTCTTCGATAAGCCTTCGGTATGAAATGGCAATTTCAATTGCATCGAGATCTTCTCTCTGAATATTTTCAACAAGGGCCAACTCCAGCATGGCCTGATCATCAGCAGTACGAATATAGGCAGGAATTCTTTTCAGGCCGGCTATTTTGGAGGCTCTTAATCGTCTTTCACCTGTGATAAGCTGGTAGAAACCCACCTTAAGGAGTCTTACGGTAATAGGCTGAATAATTCCAAGTTCTTTTATCGAAGATGCCAGTTCCAGCAGGCCTTCCTCATTAAAGTTTGACCTGGGCTGAAATGGGTTTGTTTCAATTCTCTCAATCTGAATTTCATTGACTGTATCAATCTGTTGAAATTTCTCCCTGTCAGCACCTTCTATTAATGCTCCAAGTCCTCTGCCTAATGCGTTTTTGCGAGCCATAAGTCTATTCTATAAATGCTATTGAAATCCCCCGGCTGAACTTATCAATCAAAACTAATTAGTTCAATTTCTATTCTACAATCTTTTGAGAATTCGGGATTTTTGTTTTTTCATTTTTCTGCAAAAGTTCTCTGCCAAGATTTAAATAATTTACCGAACCTTTTGAGTTTGCATCATATAACAAGGCAGGTTTCCCAAAACTCGGAGCTTCACTCAATTTGACATTTCGTTGAATTATAGTATCAAAAACCATTCCCTGAAAATGTTTTCTAACCTCTTCAACAACCTGGTTTGAAAGCCTAAGCCTTGAATCATACATAGTCAGTAAAAACCCTTCGATCTCAAGATCCGGATTCAGTCTGCTTTGTATTATCTTCACAGTATTCAATAATTTCCCTAAACCCTCCAGGGCAAAATATTCACATTGAACAGGAATAATTACTGAATCAGCAGCAGAAAGAGAATTTACGGTAAGTAATCCGAGGGATGGGGAACAGTCGATCAAGACAAAATCATAATTCTCCTTAACTCCTTCCAGCACCTGTTTTAATTTTTTTTCACGATTTGGCAGATTAAGCATTTCAATCTCTGCCCCCACGAGATCAATATTGGATGGCAAAATATCCAGGCCCTCAATTTCAGTGGTAAGAGTTATGTCGCTGGCAACCACATCATCCACCAGGCATTCGTAAACACCGGTTTTAATATTCCTGACATCAAAACCAAACCCGGAGGTTGAATTGGCTTGCGGGTCGGCATCCACGATTAGAATTTTATACTCCAGGGCTGCCAGACTGGCTGCCAGATTTATCGCAGTAGTTGTTTTACCAACGCCTCCCTTTTGATTTGCAATTGCAATGATTTTCCCCATTCAATAATAAAATTAAATAATCGATAACAGGATATCTCCAATGTTCTTTTTCAGAGCCTCAAATTTAGTATAATATGCTTTGAGAAAAATTATTGTCAAAACAGAATTACAAACATTTATTTCAGTTTTATAAACATATTATTAACATCGCAGGCCCCGGTAAAAAGTGATAATGAAGCTAAGCTTATATGTATTAAGATGTAAGCCGAGTCCTTCGGCAAGTTAAAGATGAGACCACATTTTATGAAATGATTGATCAGTTCAGGAATATTTTAATTTCAAATAGCTTTGGCCAGTTCTTGCCGGTCACAAAAAGCCTTTCTCCCTCAGCATCCCAGGCAATTCCATTTAATACATCAAGCCCGGGGTGACGATCTTCCTCCTTTAAAAGTCCATCCAGATGAATATAAGAAAGTACTTTCCCACTGTTCGGATCTATCATTGCAATTTTATCGGTGGTATATATATTAGCATATACAATCTCATTAATAAATTCAAGTTCATTCAGGTTATGAACTGCACCCTTGTCATCAAACACCTCAAGTCGGCTCTTTTCGGTATATGAATTCGGATCCAGAAAGATTAAAGAATTACTGCCATCACTCATAATCAGGCTTTTACTATCAGTTGTGATCCCCCACCCTTGTGTGGCATAATTTATCTTATTCAAAAATTTAAATGAGTTTTTGTCATAAACAAATCCTACTCCTGAAGTCCATGTAAGTTGAATTATTTTATCTCCATAAATGCATATACCTTCTCCGAAAATATCCGGGGGAAGGTTTAAGCTGGCCTGCAATTCTCCAGATTCAGCTTGTATCTTACGAAGTGAAGAGCTTCCTCTCTGACCTGTTCCTTCGTAAATAAATCCCTTTTCATAAACCAATCCCTGGGTGTAAGCATTTTGGTCATGCGGATAAACATGTACTACCTTATAAGAATAATTTTGCGGAACAATATCAGACCCAATGATGATATTTCTTGAAATCCTGCTTGTGCGTTTTCCTTCTGAATAGGTTTCTATCACAAGTCTCTTTGTTCCAGTAGTATGATTACGACTTTCAAGCAAAATTTCATAATCTTTAAAGTCAATATATGTTTTTGATTGTCCTTCAAAAGTAAGTTTTACAGAGTCAATCTTTAAAGAACTTTCTTTTTCTTCTAATAAAACATGAATCTGATCGCCAGACTTAATAATCTGATTTGGTTCAGGAGTAATTATTTCAAGGACCTGGCTACTTTTTTTGGTACTATTGGCCGGTTTTGTATCTTCCCGGCTTTTTCCTTGCTTATGATTCAGGCTTTGATTATTGCAAGATATCTGGAACAGCATAGTATATACCCCAAAGGCAATAAAAAGCAGGGTTTTATTTAAGACCATTATCTGTTTTTCTTAAAAATATTTAAAACCTTACTCAGACCTGAGCTTTGAAAATAATGATCTGCCCTTTCCTGTTTTTGTAAAGATCCGTCAGGATCAAGCATTTGCCAGATCAATCCCCAATCAGGAATTCCCCCTAAATTTTTATCATCAATAAAAACATCAGCATTAATCTTCCTGCTAATTGTTTCATCAAAAACCTCTTCCGGGTAGTTCTTGTTTACAGCATAAAACTCCAGGCCTTTGGTTCTACAGAATTCAACAGCCTCTTCCAATTCATTACCGGAGCGATAAGTCCAAAGTATGATCTGGCAGCCTAGTTCTTGTAGTTTCCTGAGTGTTTCTATGGAGAATATGATCTCCTTACCAATTTCAGGGTATTTATGTTCCACTATTGTACCGTCAAAATCGACAGCAATTTTCAGATTCAGGAATTCTTGTTTCATTTTAATATTATTCATCCCAAAAGTACTGAAGTATGAGCAGTAATAAAACTTTCATTGTAAATACTCACCGGGTAACTGGGAGTCACCCGGTGAGTATGCCCTTAAGCAATACGATAATTCGTAGTTATTGTAACTACATTTATTTAATAAATTCTGTTAATTTTATGATTTAATAACTATGAGCAAGCATATTCCTAATACAATTACAGCATTGAACCTTATTTGTGGGGTTTTATCCATTTTGTTCATCATCAGAGGTGAAGTTATATGGGCTTCATACATGATTTTTCTGGCTGCGACTTTAGATTTTCTTGATGGTTTTGCCGCCAGGCTTTTGAATGCCTACTCCGACCTAGGAAAAGAGTTGGATTCCCTCGCCGATCTTATAAGTTTTGGCCTTGCCCCCTCATTTATAGCAATGTATGAAATTGCTGAAACAATGGGATTAAAAATGCAATTCTCATTGCAGGGGATTAGTCCTTTTCATCTTGTTCTTCTTTTCTTGCCAATTCTTCTTGTTGTAGCTACCGCCTTCAGATTGGCCAGGTTCAATAATGATCCTTCTCAGGAAGAAACTTTTTTAGGTTTACCTTCCCCTGCTTCGGGCTTATTTTTTGCGTCTATTCCACTGGCAAGGAACTACCTGGAAGAATTTTCCTCAACTAACTTCCTCAATAACCCGGCTTTTATTGCAGCCCTGGCCTTAGTATTTTCATACCTTTTGATCTCAAATGTTCCTATGTTCTCTTTGAAAATCAAAAACATAAGGGATAAAAAGAACATCCCTTCATATATCCTTGGCATTATTTCACTTGTATTATTGCTCCTATTTTCACTAAAAGCTGTTTTTGCTATTGTTATTTTATATATTTTTATGTCATTGATCTTAGTTTTGATTCCACAAAATACCGAAAAGGAAAAATAAATTATTAGCAGATGAACTTCATTGCCGAAATAAATGTAATGCCTTTAAAAGCACTTCTTGATCCGCAGGGGAAAGCTGTCTCTAACAGCATGAAGAATATAGGATTTCAGGAAATAGAAAATGTGCGGATTGGTAAGCACATAACTTTAGAAATTGAATCAGATTCGAAGGAAAAAGCTATGGAGAAAGTAAATGAAGCCTGCAATAAGATATTGGCAAATCCTATCATGGAAGGATACGAATACACTATAAAAGAAGTATAATATTTAAGACTTTCGGGCTTTTACCTACCCGGTAATGCGCCCGGGAAACCCAAGATTGCCTAACTAAAGAGGCCGGCTACCCGCCGGCCTCTTATTTTCAGGACTTTATTTACAGAACTCAATTTTGTTAGAGTTCAATAGTTTTATTTAGTTTTCCGGCTTTTCGTGATTCGTAAGAAATATTAAGCTCCCCTTTCCCCGAAACCAGGAATTGATATTCCACCTTTCCGAATCCCGGAACCTGGCAAAACTGTACTTCAGGTTTGTGTTTCTTATAGCTTACTTTGTCAAAATACAGGTCGGTAATCTTCCCTCCTGAAACTACATTTACTCCCTTTCCGCTAAGTTTTATTATATCCATAGGATACACCTTGTCCTTCACTGTATGATAGGTTATAGATGGTATGGCCTTATTATTGGTCAATCTAACTCTTATTCGGTACAAATCTTTGGCAATTTTTGTCTTCTCAAAAACTTCCATTTTCACTTCAGGTGTTTGTTCAGCAGCAAAGATTACTGCTGCTGCATTTCTGTGCACCAGATCCTGTAGCATAAAAGGGTGTGACAACCGGGAACTCATTTTCAACCAACCACCAATCTCAATATCACCATACAAAGGATGCTTATATGATTTCCATGGTGTGAACAACTCACCCATTGCCACATGATCATTATACTTAAGTTTTTCTCTTGCTCTTTCCTTATTTGGCCCTGAAAAAAAGCTTTCCTCATCAACTTTCTTCCCTTTTTCAGGCTTACTATAGGTTTCAGTAGCAGACACAAAAAGTTCTCCTATAAAAGTATATGCACCTACAATGTGGTCCATAAAATCACCAAAATCGCCATAAGTAGAATACAGGTCTTTCCAGCTGATTAAGTAGCGGTAACCAGGAACTATTTTTTCAGCATTTTCTCCCAGGTAATCATAGACCCTGATATCTCCCGGGTCGAATTCACCCTGTGCTTTAGTGCTTGGCCCCCTTAAAAACATTCCCCCATTATTATGAAAAGCAAATACCATAATGATATTTGGCCTTTTCAGGATATAATCTTTTATTGCACTCAATCCAACTCCTGAAAAAGGATAATAACCTGAACCATTTTGCACATACGGAGGGGCCCAGTTATACCCCCAGTTTCGGTTTGGATCTACATAACCTTCTGAATCTTCATTCACTCTGCCATCTCCGTCGTTATCAATACCTTCATAACCCAGTCTTGTCCATTCCCCTTTTTCACCCGGTTTTACCCTGATCATGAGACGTGAATCTTCCGGGTCAGTCTTATAATCACCAAAAGGATCTTTTATCCTCATCTGGGTAATGCTTCCATCCCCATCAAGATCGTCAGGAAAATCCTCATCAAAAAGTCCGTCCCTGTCATCATCTTTAGGTCTTCTCAGACCACGATTCGTGCTAGGGGTGTTTGCGTCATTGAAAAAATGATACCTGCCGTCAACATTTACGCTTGGAATAAGATAAAATGCATTTTTGTCAACCAGCTTTGTTATCTTTTCATTCTTACCATACTTGGTTAGCAATTCATTTGCCAGATAGAGACCAACCTCAGCTGCCTGTAGCTCGTTACCGTGAATATTTCCATCCACATAAACACCTGGCTTGGCAAGAGCCTTGCCGGTCTTAGGGTTATTGATTGTAAGTGCATAGATCTCTCTATTTTCCTCACTTTTCCCAACCATTTCAAGCTCAGTTAAACCTGGAAATGCACTATTAAGAGCCTTCAATGCCTCTACTACCTGTTCATAACTGTAATAATAGTCAAACCTAAGAGGAATTGTAATCTTTGCTTGCTGTGCAAAAAGAGGAAAAAGGGAAATGATTCCCAAAAGAATAAAAGTGGTAACTAGATTTAATTTTTTCATTTTACACCTCCAATCTTTATTTGTTTCTCATCGCCCCAGGCGAAAACAGAACTTAGTTTAACATTTAAATTCACTCCTTTTTCAGTTTCGATCAGCCAGCTAAGTTTCTTGACTTTCAAGCCAGCAATACTATTTATTGGCGTTCTTTTTTTACCAGAAAGTAAACTTATATCTTTTCCATCAAGTTCAATAACTGCCGGAGCAGGCTGTTCATTTCTCTCTCCCATAGCTGTTGGAAATGGCAAATAAGATCCATTCTCAACCCAGATGATTAGCTCATACACACCTGCACCCTGATGCTTTACTTCTGATTGCAAAATACTCAGCCTGGGTAGTTTTTTACATAATTCCAGAACCCATGGAACCTGTAATGCAAAAAGCGAATCCATAATTTCTTTCGGGGGCGTATTATTGACAAATGGAACAGTCCCACCTATTTCAACATCTCCCAGACCAGGATGCTTAAACGGGGTCCAGTCCAAAAAACCTTTTCCTCCCAATTGATCATCACTATACGCGAGAAGAGCTTTAGTTTTTGGATCTCCTTCTTTTTCATCCTTGGGTTTAGGCATATCTTTCATCATACCGGCCATTTGTTTTGGAGATACCTGTCCGCTTTCTACCATTTTTATTACACTCTCGGCCTTAAAATGGTCAGGAGCACCTGATTCTTTAAGGAAAATGGTAATTTTTTCTTCTCCAAGGGCAATGAAATCTTCAGAAGACATTTTTTCCAGCTTTTCAATGGTAATACCACTATCCTCCTTTTTTTCTTCTTTAACTTTAGGAAGTGTCCAGAAATCCATTGTAAAACTGGGAATACCCAGGTGATAATACGACCATAATTCAAATGACCCGTCTTTGGCACTTTGAGGATCCAAACGTTCTGCCTCCAGGCCTTTATCTTTTAAATACTCTTTATACTGATCAGATAGTTCTTTATAGAATTTAAGATCTTTCTCCAGGGGATTAACAACTGCTCCAAGTCCCAGGAAACTTGCTACCATACTTTCAGTAACAGTCATTCCGGCAGGAACCATAGGTTGCACCAGTTCAATAATTTCACTTATGGAATATGTACGGTTTGGATCAGCTCCGAACATTTCTGCCATGCTTTCAGGAATTTTTATCTTATCCATATCCACTCCTGCTTTTCTTCCTCCTTTTGGAGGTTGCAAACAAAAATTAGTAGCACCAAAATTCATGGTCATTGCAATCTCGGGGTGTTCAAATACAAATTTTATTAACTGAAATGATTCATCAGTACAACCGGGCCAAAGACCACTGGTTTTTGTAAATGGCTCAAAAAGGTGAGGGAAATTAATTCCAACATTTACCCCGCCGGCTCCATCCTCGTTATACTTACCATCTCCATCATTATCAAGGCCTTCTGAATAAAGTTTATAAATACCTTTTTCTCCTTTGTTTGCATCAGCCTTCCTGAGCATTCTTGGATCTTCACTCACAGGTATCCATATGCCTTCCGGGTCTTTAACTCTCATTTGTGTGATGACTCCATTACCATCCAGGTCATTAAAACCATCCTCGTCTGTAAGATCATCCATGTCATCATTATGAGCCTTCTTGTTCCTGGGATCAATCCTCAGCGGAGTTTCAAAATAATGAGTGTAAGCATCAGGATTACCACATGGAAGCACATACCATGTAAGGTCTTTGGGACCCTGACCGGAGTTTAGGATATAGTCTGCGAGGTAAATGGCAGCCATACTTGAAACTGGTACGGTTCCTTCCATATTTGCAACTACTAAAATTGCAGGCAGGGATTTCTTTTCCAGTCCGGCTTCCGGGCCAATTTCCGGCATTTGCAAACTACTATTTCCGGCACTACTAGCCAGTTTTATCAACTTTGTTTGCTTTGGGAATTTCTTGTGCAGATCATTCAGAGCATTATTCAAGTCTCCAGGATTAAGATAATCCTGGTAGCTTCCGGATAGTTGCTGGGCCAGTGTTTTTTCCTGGCTGACGCTCCAGAATACTCCAAATACAAGCGAAAAGAGCATTAACTTTAGAAAATAAAATCTCATAATTTAAAATTTTAAAGAATTAATAATAGTACAAAGGGGGTTATACTATCCGTAAGTTGAGTAAAAGTAGTAATTCTACTTAAAAATGATCTCTATATGAAAAACTAATTCAGGATTTAGGAGTAAATCATGAACCATTTATAAGCTTATTCCTCATCAGCTTTCACATTTGATTCAAACTTATGCAAAGCCCAATTTGAAATAACATATCCGGCAAAAACAACCAATGGCCATACTAAATATAGAAAAAGAGAGCTTAATAACATGATTTATATTTTTTATTTTTAATACACATGAGATTCTGAATTTATTTCCTCTTCAGTGATTTTTTTATTGCTAATTAATTTCCACGTATACCAGATATAAGCAATTACAAATGGTATCATTAATGAAACCACAGCCATCACTTTCAGTGTATAATAACTGGATGATGAATTCTCAATAGTAAGTGAACTCTGCAAATCAAATGACGAGGGATAAAAGGCTGTTTGATTCAAACCTGCAATAATAAATAAAGAAAATACCGTAAGGAATGTTCCAGTGCCTGCAAACCAGATACCCTTAGTTGAGTTCTTAAAAAGGCTTATAAAAAGGCCCCGGAGTACTAGAACTAAGCCTATAAGAAGAATGGATGTGTTTAATGGCATTTGTAAAACATTATTTAGGTATTTATTTGCCTCCATGAAGATGAGCCCGGTTTCAGGTTCATAAGCAAATCCCTCAATAAATAAAAGACGAATTAGGAAAAACAAAAAGAAAACAAGAAACAGGCCTGCCTCATACCACAGCCTCTTTCTCGCTCTTTTTATCAGATCATTTCCTTCCAGACTGTTGATCAGAAAAAGAATCCCCAGGGTCCTGGACAAAAATAATATTGCAAAACCGAGGGCAAGATTCTGAATATTCAGTAAGGCTTCCAGGCCGTAATAGGGAGTTTCCCACTGGGAAAGGTTCATGACATTTACCGAAAATTGTGATCCCGTAAATAAAGTAGCTACAACAACTCCCAGAAGAAACGGCCCAAGAGCACCATTGAAAAACAAGAATGCATCATATGTTTTTTTACCAAAAAAATTATTTGGTTTTGACCTGAATTCATAGGACACTGCCTGCACAATAAAGCAGAATAAAATAGCCATCCAAACCCAATATGCCCCTCCAAAACTAGTAGCATAAAACAAGGGAAAAGAAGCAAAGAAAGCTCCCCCGAAAGTAACGAGAGTTGAAAAAGTAAATTCCCATTTCCTTCCAAGAGCATTAACAATCATGGTTTGTTCTATTTCAGACTTTCCCAAAGAATAAATCAGGGTTTGTCCCCCTTGTACAAACAACAGGAACACGAGTGCACCCGCCAGTACAGAAATAATTATCCACCAGTATTGTTGTAAAAATAAGTAAGATATATCCAGTAACATTTTATTTCCCTCCGTCTTTAGGTCCTAATTTAATTTGCTTAAACATAATCTTCAATTCGGCTATGAGAAGTGCCGTGAAGAGTAGTGCAAAAAGCCAGAATGTAATTTGCACTGAACTAACATTAATTTGGGATACTGCAGCCACAGTAGGTAACATATCCTGTATAACCCAGGGTTGCCTTCCAACTTCAGCAACAATCCAACCTGCTTCAGTAGCTACATAGGCCAGAGGCACCATGATGATTCCGAGCTTCAACAACCATTTCTTATCCTGCAATTTGTTATCTACACTAAAAAACAGAATCACTGCAAGGAAAATTATAAACATAAAGCCCAGACCCACCATCAGGTGAAAAGAATAGAAAGTCAATGAAACGCTTGGAATAATTGATATTGGGTTCATTCCCTTATAGTAACCATAACCGAAATATTGAAAATAGTTTTCCTCCCAATCAGGATCATCAAATTTTTGTTTGAGTTCAATATATCTCTGTTCATCTTTCCCTTTTGCTTCTTTCAACTCCCTTAAAGTTTCAATTGCAACTGCACCCCGGTTGGCTTTCTCACTGAAAGAAAGAATTCCTCTTTTTTCATTCCCATCGATGAGGTCCATGATTCCAGGTATAAATCCATCGGGAGAAAGGTGCACCATATAAGATAAAGCACTGGGAATTTCAATTTTGAAGATAAAATCTTTCTTCCTGTATTCTGCTTGTTCTTTGCCAGAAAGAACTCCTGCGGCAACCAGGGGGGCATTTTCCCGTCCCTCGTAAAGTGCTTCCATAGCTGCAAATTTCATGGGCTGTGTTCTGGCTACATCGCGGGCTGAATTATCACCCGAGCCAATCATATTTACCGAGGCAACCAATCCGAATGCAGCTGCCACAATGATGCTTTTTTTAGCAAACATCACATTCCTGTTTTTGATTAAGTACCAGGAACTAATTCCAATCACAACCAAGGCGGCAAGCACATAGCCCTGGGAAACAGTGTGCAGAAATTTATTTACTGCAGTTGGTGAAAGCAATACTTCCCAAAAATTCACCATCTCATTGCGGGCAGTATCCGGGTTAAACTTCATTCCTACTGGGTTTTGCATCCATGCATTCGCAACAAGGATCCATATTGCGGACAAATTAGAACCGACTGCAACAAGCCATGTAGAGAGAAGATGGAATTTTTTACTTACCTTATTCCATCCGAAAAACATAACTGCTATAAAGGTGGACTCCAGAAAAAAGGCCATGATTCCTTCTATAGCAAGGGGAGCGCCAAAGATATCCCCAACAAACCAGGAATAATTTGACCAGTTAGTTCCAAACTCAAACTCGAGGATAATTCCAGTAGCCACCCCAATAGCAAAGTTAATCCCGAAGATGTTCATCCAGAATTTAGTGGTCTTTTTCCAGAATTCATCCCCTGTTCTAACATAAATTGACTCCATTATCGCAATGATAAATGAAAGCCCCAGGGTAAGAGGTACAAATAACCAGTGGTAAAGAGCTGTAAGGGCAAATTGTGCCCTTGACCAATCCACCAGGGACATGTCCAGGTTTTCAATCATTATTATTTATTTTGGGTTTAGTTAGTTGCTCTATTACATAATTTCCCCTTTCCTCATCGCTGGCAAATTTTGATTTTAAAACATCAGGGAAAAAGAATAGCTTTAAAATAGCGAACATTATAAATAGTTTTACAAGAATAATTATCCATAGAGTTCTGCCAAATGTCATATTCCTAAAACCATCGTAATATAAGTAGAAGACTTTCTTAAATACTTTTCTCATTGCTAAAAAATTCTCCTGGGGTTAAGGCAAAAATACCTATTAGATAATAATGATAAAGAACCTTGCAAAGTAAAAGACACTTATCTGATCAGGTGAAAAAAACCAGATTTGACAAATTTGTCATCAAAGCTAAGAACATAGTAGTAAACTCCGGGAAAGACTTCCGCTCCTGAGGGAGATTTCCCATCCCAGGTAAAAGTATAAGAACTTTTCTTATAGACCTGAGTGCCTGAAGAATTATAGATGGTAAGTGAATACAAGGTTTGGCCATTGGTCCTAAGTACCAGAAAATCATTTTTGCCATCTCCGTTGGGAGTGAAAACATTTGGAACCTCCACCTTATTTCGAACATTGATTTTCATTGAGGAGGAGGCTGTTGATCCGGCATCAGAAACCATAAAGGAAACCAGATAGCTCCCTGGATTTTGATAGGAGTGACTGACAACAGGAAGGTGAGAAGTTTGTCCATCGCCAAAATTCCAGGCAAAGGTAAAGGCAGAGGTATCTGAGAGCGGGTAGTTACTGCTAAGATGAATAGTATAAGAATGAATATCATTGGTATCTACCTGAAAGCTTGCATCCAATTGACCTGAAACAGACAAACTGCCTGAAAGGATCAATAAGAATAGAAGGGATTGTAATTTGTTCATAAACAATTCAATCAATTTTTTCAGTTATTTTTTTCACAAGTTTAAAGCGATCCAAAAATTCACGGGCAAAAACCCGGATTACTGTATACCCCGGAATCGCGAGAATCATTCCAGGAATCCCTGCAAAACTACCTGCAATTATGATCACAAGAAAAATCTCAAGTGGATGTGCTTTTACTGATGTTCCATAAATAAAAGGTTGAAAAACAACATTATCAATTACCTGGACTGCAGCAAACACAATAGCCATAAAAGCCAATAAAGGTAATAATTCCGAATAAAACTCTAAATGCAGATGATTGGCAATGCCAAGAATCATTCCAATTGAAGCCCCTATCAATGGTCCGATGTAAGGAATTACATTAAATACACCGGCGGTAAGACCAATAACAGCTGCTAATTGAAACTTGAGACCTACGATTATCATACCCAGGGTAACCAGAATTGTTATCGAAGATACCTGCAAAAGGATCCCGATAAAATACCTGGTTAGAAGTTCTTTTGTTGAATGAAGGAAACTTTCAAATTTTTCTTCGTATTGAGTGGGGACAAAAAGTAAGATCCCCTCCGCAAATAATTGTTTATCCTTTAAAAAGAAAAAAGTGATAAAGCTAACTGCAAAAAAGGCGAAAAAAATCTGTCCCATCACTCCAACAGTTCCGCCAATTGCACTTGAAATGGCTGAAACATTGAGGAAAGAAAGTAGTTTTCTCTCAAGCATTTGTTCCAAAGAAATATCTTCTTTACCGTTTAGTTCAAACCTGTTCATCAAAGATGTGAGCTTACCTAAAGGTTCCGAAAGGCTGTCTTGAATTGCCTGTAAGTTAATTTTTGAAAGTTCCTGGATCTGATTTCCCAGTAATGGGATAAAGATTAAGAAAAAAGATACTATAATTGCCCAGAGAGTAAGCAAGGTAATAAATGCACTCAGGGCATTTGGCATGTGAAAACTTTTGTATTTAAATTTATTAAGAAGGGAAACAACAGGTCTTCCAATAAAGGAGAACACCACGGCAAGAAGAATATACGCTACAATATTCTTAAAATACCACAGGATCAATGCAGTTGCTACTACTGAAAGTGCAAGAACAATATATTTAAGATTACCCTTCATGAATATCTTTGACCTACTAAAATACAAATTTCAAGCTGCAAATTAAATTTTTTTCAGCTATTCTGTCATGGATTCAAGAACAAACTGCCCAAAAGATTCTCCAAATTTTTTCAGTTCATTGGATTTTGCCTTATTTGGACAAAACTTATAAAGAGCATGCGAATCAAAAAGTTTAAGCTTCAGTGCCTTCAGGTTTGCTTCAATAATCTCAACAGCTTCCCCGCTCCATCCATATGAACCAAAGGTGGCAGCAGTCTTACCTTTATCGCGAATGGGATTGATGGCTGAGAACAACCTGTAAACCGGGAGAAGTGTATTTTGATTAATTGTTGGCGAACCCACAAGAAGAGATGAGCTTCGAATTAGTTGTTCTTCCAGTTCACCAAGAGAAGCTGTTTCAAGATCAATCATCTCAGTTTTAATCTTACCGGCTGATTTCAGTCCCTCTTCAACATTAAGAGCCATTTCACGGGTATAACCATAGGCAGAGACATAAGCAATTAATACCCGCGGATCTTCTTGATCTACCACAGCCAGGTATTGTTTGGCTTTTGCTTCAGATATATCCACATATTTTTGCCAGTTTGATCTGAGGATTGGGCCATGACCAGGACAAACAATATCGATTTCAAGAGGCCTGATTTTTTCTATGGCCTTCAGCATAAATTTACTATAAGGCCTCAAAATCACATCAAAATAATAATTAAAGGCTTCATCAAAAGGACCAACAAGATCATCAAACATCTTCTCATTACAGTAATGACTCCCAAAAGAATCACAGCTAAACAAGATTTTTTCCTCAAGCAGGTAGGTGTACATAGTGTCAGGCCAGTGAAGATTTGGTGCACCAATGAATTTCAGGGTTATGTTTCCCAAATCCAGTTCATCCCCGTTTTTCACCTGCCTGAATTTGAATTCCGCTCCAATCATATCCTGAAGATACCGAATAGCAGATCCGCTTCCAACTACAGTGGCCTTAGGTGCCAATTTAAGAAGATGCTTTAAATTACCTGAGTGATCGGGTTCTGTATGATTCAAAACAATATACTCTATATCAGCAGGATCTGTCAGGGATTTTATCTTTCCCAGGTATTGTTCTTTAAATTTTTCTTTGGTGGTTTCTATAATTGTCTTCTTTTGGGCATCTATGAAAAATGAATTATAGGTAGTGCCGTAGTCTGTAGACATAACAACATCAAAACTTACAATATCATAATCAAGTGCACCTATCCATTTAACAGTTTTTGAAACATCTAATATCTTATTTATTGACTTCATGGAGATTTGAAATATTCATTAATATACCAGGAGCAAATTTAAAAAAAATAGCACCTGGTTAATGAATAAAATTAAGATTTCTACAAAAAGAAAAAGGAGCCGATTTCGACTCCTTTAAAAACCCCAAACCAAACTACACTACTTAACTTCGGCACCTTTCTTTTCCTTACTCTTTGTTGTGCAAGTAGTCTTCTCTTTGCTTTCACATGTTGTATCACACTCAGATTTTGCCTTCACTGCTTTCGCCGAAGTTGCTTTTGTTTTAGTTTTAGCCTCTGCTTCACATGTTCCATCACATTTTTCTTTTCCACACTTAGGGCATTTATCTTCATCCACCACAACAATAGTTGTTTCATTATTGCTGGCTATAAGAGGTGTAGTATAAGCTCCAATAAAAAGAACTAAACTGAATAATACTAGAAATTTTTTCATAATGATAACTTTTTTAGTTAAAACTTAATGAACAAATATATATAATATTTTCGGACCTTTTTATCTTTTACTAATTTGTAACTAATTTAGAATAGTGTTTGTTAAACCACTATTAAAGCTTAGCCAGAACGGTAGCTTTACCTTTTACTTGTTGATGAAGTTCAACCAGGATTTCAGCCTTAAGGGGAAGAAAGATATCCACACGAGATCCAAATTTAATAAAGCCTAACTCCTCTCCCTGAATGCATGTGTCATTTAGGTTTGGATAGGTAACAATTCTTCTTGCAACTGCACCGGCTATTTGACGTACCATAATCTCTATGCCGGATTGATTTTCTATGACTATGGAGGTTCTTTCATTCTCACTGGAAGATTTCGGATGCCATGCAACCCAATATTTTCCCGGGTCATGCTGTTTATAAACAATTTTTCCAGAAACCGGGAAATGATTTACATGTATGTCCATGGGTGACATGAAGACAGAAATCTGATGCATTTTACATTTAAAATAGGTATTTTCTTCTAGCTCTTCAATTGCCACTATAGTTCCATCTGCAGAAGAAAAAATATGTTTCTCATTGTTAACAATAGATCGGGAGGGTAATCTAAAAAAGTACAATATAGAAAGCAGGATGAGTAAACTACCAGAAAGGATACAATAAGATATGCAAAGATTAAAGAAAAACCACACCAGGAGGTTTATCACCAGCAAGCCAAGTAATACATTCCTTATTATTTTAAAACCTTCTTTATGAATTTTCATAATTTACAACAAAGAAACAAAAATAGGAGAAACTAGAAAATCATACTAAGATAAGCATATACTATTGGTGCAGAAAAAATCACTCCATCAAAACGATCCAGTAATCCTCCATGACCCGGGAGTAAACTTCCGGAATCTTTTAATCCAAGATAGCGCTTTAACATCGACTCTACAAGATCTCCAAACGTAGCAAATACAACAACAATAAAAGCCATAACCAACCAATTGTACAATTGAAGAACTGGGAAAAAGCGCGCAAGAAGAATGGCTGTAGCAACACTAAACAATACTCCTCCAATAAAACCCTCCCATGATTTCTTAGGCGAAATTCTCTTAAACAATTTATGCTTTCCGAAAGGTACTCCTATGAGATAAGCCCCTGTATCATTCAGCCAATTGAGAAAAAAGAAACCAAGGAGGATTTGATAATAATAATTAACCTTAAATCCGGGTTGGAAAATAAAATTTACGATATCAGCTTCACCCCCTGATTTTAATATAAGTTCTTCGGATGGATGAAAAACAAAATAATTAAAAAGAGAAAATGGAAGGGCAATATAAAAAAGCCCCAACATGGTAAAGGCAATATTATGGAAGGGGCGATTCTCACGAAGAAATAGTTCAGCCAGAAAAACCACACTTATCAGTGGAAAGAACAGAAAAATAAATCGAATGGGGATAAAACCAATAGCATTCAGGAAGGCAAAAATATAGAATATTGAGGCAATTATAAGCCCATAAACTGTTTGAGGATGAATTTTAGCCCTAAGCAAGTTATTATAGAATTCGTAAAGGGTTCCCAGCATGATTATAAAAAAGAGAGTGACAAAGCTCAGACTATTCAAGGCTATTGCACCTATTATTACAATTACAATCAGAAAACCTGTGGCCGTTCTTTTAATCAATGTGCTCAACTTTCTATGCTTTCAATTATTGATTTTGCTTTAATTACAAGGTTTCTGTCGACATAAACCTCCACTTCTCCAAACATGGAATAGGATGAATCTATTTTATTAATCACAACAGAAACAATATTATTCTCCTGGAGAACCTGTTTCACAATATCAGCAAGGTAAGGCTGGTCGGTAGTAAATACTGATACCCAATTGTCTTCCATCATTCTACATTCACTGTGTCAGGTTTTACCTGTTTTATCATCGTCAGACCGGGGCTTACTTTCTTTCTTCTTTGCAGAAATTTTAGTTCCTGCTTTTTTTCCTGGAGTTATGGTTTTGTCATTCTTTCTCTTCCCAAAAATTCGTTCCAGGTCTTCACTAAAAATAACTTCTTTTTCAAGAAGAAGATTTGCAAGTTCATCCAATCCCTTCCTGTTATCCCTTAAAACTTTTTTTGCTGTTTCAAAGCTTTTATCAACAAGCTTCTTAACCTCTTCATCTATCAACTCAGCAGTTTTCTCACTGTAAGGCTTGTGGAAACTATATTCTGACTGGCCAGAAGAATCATAAAAACTAATATTTCCCAGCTCTGAGCTCATTCCAAAATAAGTAATCATTGCATAAGCTTGCTTGGTCACTTTTTCCAGGTCGTTAAGAGCCCCGGTTGAAATTTTATTAAAAACTATTTCTTCTGAGGCTCTACCTCCCAGTGCGGAGCACATTTCATCATATAACTGCTCTGTAGTAGTTATTTGTCTTTCTTCGGGTAGGTACCAGGCTGCTCCCAGGGATTTCCCCCGGGGAACAATTGTAACCTTAACTAGAGGATTTGCATGTTCAAGCAACCAGCTAACAGTGGCATGCCCGGCTTCATGAAAGGCAATGGTTTTTTTCTCTTCAGGAGTAATAATTTTATTTTTTCGCTCCAATCCACCAACAATACGATCCACGGCATCCAGAAAATCTTGCTTTTGAACTTTTTTCTTATTTTTCCGGGCTGCTACCAGGGCTGCTTCATTACAAACATTTGCAATATCAGCACCTGAAAAACCGGGTGTTTGTTTTGAAAGAAATTCAATATCCAGACCCTTGTCAGCCTTTATGGGTTTCAGATGAACATTAAAAATCGCTCTTCTCTCATTTAAGTCAGGTAACTCAACATGAATTTGCCGGTCGAAACGACCTGCCCTCATCAGTGCTTTATCAAGAACATCTGCCCTATTGGTGGCTGCAAGAATAATTACCCCAACATTGCTGCCAAAACCATCCATTTCTGTAAGAAGTTGATTCAGGGTATTTTCTCTTTCATCATTAGCTCCGAAATTTGGATTTCTCCCCCTTGCTCTTCCAACAGCATCAATTTCATCAATAAACACAATACATGGTGCTTTCTCTTTGGCCTGTTTAAACAGGTCACGTACCCTTGAGGCTCCAACACCTACAAACATTTCCACAAAATCGGATCCGGAAATACTAAAAAACGGCACATTTGCTTCTCCTGCTACAGCCTTTGCCAATAAGGTTTTTCCAGTACCAGGAGGACCAATAAGCAAGGCTCCTTTTGGAATCTTTCCTCCTAATTCAGTATACTTCTTAGGATTTTTCAGAAAGTCAACTATCTCCCGAATCTCAACTTTTGCCTCTTCAAGTCCGGCAACACTTTTAAAATCGACCTTTGCATTTGTTGAATCCTTGTCAAAAATACGAGCTTTAGACTTTCCTACATTAAAGATATTGCCAGCTCCACCTCCCGCTCCACCGCTCATTCTTCTAAATACAAATAACCAAATAACAACTAAAATAATAAGCGGAAGCATCCAGCCTAAAGCATCCCCCAGGAAATCTTTCTTCGTTTCATAAGAAACATTTATTCTTTCATCCTCATTATAGTTATACTTATCCTGAATCTTTCCCAGCTTATCTTCAAAAGTCTCAAGTGGGCCAATATTAAATATACACTGTGGGCTGGTTTCAGACCAGGTACTAAGTCCTTTAGGCCGGATATCATCATATTTCTCAAGACCCCAGCTTTCTTTTTTCAAGTAAACATGAGCTATCTCCCTGTTTATTACAATAATCTTTTCAACCTCATGATCCTTCATCATCTCACGTTCAAACCTCTGCCAATCCACCTTGGCGGTTCCTGATCCGGAATAGATGATATTAATAAAGATAAATACCACTGCCAGTATTCCATAAATCCAGTAAATACTAAACTTGGGACCACCTCCATCCTTGTTTGACTTTTTACCAAACAAAGAACTCATATTTTGTTTTTTCTTGTTCTCCATAATTCACTTCATCAAATCACTAATTTACATCTTCAATTTTTTCATTTTTGGCATCTGCCCATAAGTCTTCAAGATTATATAGCCTCCTAACAGGCTCTTGAAAAATATGAACTACAACATCACTATAATCAAGCAAGATCCAATTTGCATGGGTCATTCCATCTGTATGGAGGGGTTTTTCCTTTGATCTTTTTCTAACGACATCTACAACTGATTCTGCAATAGCAGATACCTGAGAATTAGAATCGCCATGAGCAATGACAAACCTACTACATATCGAATTTTCAATCCCGGAAAGGTCAAGCACAACAACCTCTTTCCCCATTTTCTCAAAAATTCCTTCAATAACAAATTGCACCAACTTATTGGTCTGTGTTTCTTTTTTCCCTTTCATTCAATTATTTTGCACAAAAATAAGGAATTAAAATGATTAATCAGAACAACAAAAAATAGTAATTTTACAATAGTGTCAGAACAAAGACAAAAAACCTTACTTTGCAAGCTTAATTCCTATTGTTTTACCTCCCGTTAAGCAAATAAACCATGAATCATTCAAGAGATGTCCCTGGATTAATAAAGCTTAACAAAACTGGCTCTACCAATGATTATGCAATTGAGTTACTCTTGAAAAAAGACGTATTGGATGGTACAATTATTTGGGCTTTAGAACAAACAAAAGGAAAAGGAGAAGGAGGTAGTAAGTGGGAAAGTGAAGCTGGTTTAAACCTGACATTAACGATAATTTTCCGGCCTTCCTTCCTGCTCCCTCAAAATCAATTCTATTTGCTTCAAACTGTGGCCCTTGGAGTTTATGATTATATAAAAATATACACCGATGACGTTTTCATCAAATGGCCAAATGATTTGTATATCGGGGGGAATAAGATTGCCGGCATTCTTATTGAGAATTCTATAATCGGGGAGGAAATTAATTATTCAATTGCAGGTATAGGTATTAATATCAATCAGACAAAATTCTCCTCATCCCTCGAAAACCCCATATCCCTAAAAATCTCAACCAATAATCATTATGAGCTAGAGGAAAGCCTGGGCCTGCTATATCAACATATTGGAAATAACTACCAATTACTAAAAGAAAGAAAATATAAAGAAATCAATAGTAGATACCAATCTGTATTATACAAACTGGAAAAGTTATCTGTTTTTCATTTTCAGGGAAAAATGATCCGTGGAAAAATCAAAGGTGTTACTGACTCCGGAGAATTATTACTGGAACTGGAATCCGGTGAGAAACAGTCTTTTGGATTTAAGGAACTTATATATAAATAAGGATAGATTTCCCTTGTTGTTTTTATGTAAAACTGCTTAGCATATACCCCTCAACTTAAGAAGATATTTGTCTGTAGCTGATTCAATTGGTGGCTTTAATCTATATGACATATTTATACCTATAATATTTTACACTTGGTGAATCTTTGTGCCTTGGAGCCTTGGCCTGCCCCGTAGGGAAGAATGACCGTACTGGGGTGGCAAAAAATAATAGACACGAAGACACCAAGAAAACACCAAGAATTTGAATTGCTAATTTAGGATAGTGACACATTTGTATTACAAAAAATAAGAAAGTGTAAGCTGCTGCTAATTAAAGAAAGAAACAAAATTAGATTGATGGGTATTCGTTTGGTGGTTAAGTTTATTCGGCATATCTCCCTTTCGCATCACGAATAAGAGAAATTTTCCATTTTTGTGACAATGATCTCCAGAAAATTCTTTAAGGGATTGGATGCGACCATCTTAATCATGGGATTCAGATCTGCTTTCATAGTCAGTTTAACCCGGGTATCATTTTCTTCAAGATCTTTTAATTGAATCCACATATAGAATTCTACACTGGCCATTCCACTACCGGTAATCTTAATCAGCTTATCTGGTTCTCTTTCTATGATCTCTAGTCCCACCTCCCCTATTCCATCTACCTTAAAAGAACATTTGCTTTCATCAGATTTCCAGTCTTTTGCCTTATCCCCGGGGATAAATTGCTCAAAATTATTAAAATCGGAAAGAAAATTATAAACAGTTTTCTGTGAGGATTGTATTTTCCCGACTCTGCTTTCGAATGTAGTCATATGGTATTTTTTTTGCTTTCATATTTGTAAATCTCAAACAATAAATAAGTGTATTTAGATTACTGGTATTAGATATTATTTGTTCACTGTTTTACTGCTTAGTACTTCCTTCCTACTATAATTTCTTTTCGGGCTACCTCTCTTTGCTGTTTGTCTTGCGGTCCGGGAAGGCATTTGATTTTGATATTGCGTTTCGGTACGGACCTCTTTTAGGGAGTCACCTTCAAACACCAGGCTAAAGCCTGGAGCTGCTTTTTTCCCTCACAGATGTCTTATCCTCCAGTGCTCTACGTCGTATAAATCCTCAGGGTGTCCAGTTCCCAGGATCTTTTCTCCATTTTTTCAGTGTTTCTTTTTTTTCAGGTGATATAAAACCAGTTTTTTCAGCCTGCTCAATAAGCACAGAATAATTTCCCAGTGTAGTTAGTTCTACTCCTGATTCCTTAAAATTATTCTCAGCTACCTGAAACTGGTAGGAGAAAATAGCCACCATTCCCAGAACTCTGGTTTTTGCTTCTCTAAGGGCAGCTACTGCATTTAAGCTGCTATTGCCCGTTGAAATAAGATCTTCAATTACCACTACCTTTTGTCCCTCCTGCAGAACTCCCTCAATTTGGTTGCCAAGCCCATGGTCTTTGGCTTTGGGTCTGACATAAACAAAAGGTAATCCCAGTTCCTCCGCCACCAGCACTCCGATGGCAATTGCTCCTGTTGCAACCCCTGCAATCAACTCAACATCTGGATACTTTTCCCGAATTATACGGGCAAAGTCAGCCTTTAAAAACGTCCTTGCTTCAGGGAATGATAAAGTTTTTCTATTGTCACAATAAATTGGGGATTTCCACCCTGATGCCCATGTGAAAGGGTTTGCAGGATCTAATTTTATTGACTTAATTTGCAATAGAATTTCAGCAACTTTCTTTTCATTTTCTTTCATAGGACAAATGTATAAAGTTTTTTATCAAGACCGTATTATATACCTGACTGAAGATTTCACTTCAAACTTTCATAATAATTATGGTTTGTTTTATAAATTTTATAACTCTGATGAATTAAAAGACTTGCTTAAGTTATTTTCTTTTGTCACGAGTATTAAGAAACTATATGTTTTTCATAGCAAGCTTGATCAGCTTTTTAAGCAGTTCAGTAGTTGTTTTGTAAATATAACTGCTGCAGGTGGAGTGGTTACCAACCCTGAGGGAAAGGTTCTGATGATTAAAAGAAGAGGGAAGTGGGACCTTCCAAAAGGAAAAACCGAAGAAGGTGAAAACATTGAACAAACAGCTCTAAGGGAAGTTACTGAAGAAACCGGAATACAAGGCCTGGAAATTGTTAAACCATTAGTAACTACCTATCATATATACAGTAGTGGGAATGACCAGATGTTAAAGAAAAATGTCTGGTTTGATATGAGATCCTCCTCCAATGAGGCTCTGGTTCCTCAATCAGAAGAAGAAATTAGTGAAGCCATTTGGTTCAATACGGAAGACCTGTCTTTGATCCTGGGCAATACCTATTTGTCTATTATTGACATATTAAAAGAAAAGAAATTATTGCCTTTTTAGAAGTTTTGCCCATAATGAAAAACAATCATTCTAATTCTCTAATTTAAACCTTACTAACCTCATAGGTACTCCTTCTGCTTCTTTTAGTTCTTGTAAACCATATAAGTAGCCATTAAAAAAAACAAGTTTATCAGGATTGATAACAAGATTATAATCGTCACAAATAAAAGAACTTTGGCAGACGAATTTCCCTTCTGCATTGTATGTAAACACGTTGAATTTGTTAGCTCCTTCCTCTTTGGGGTATTCAAAGAAAATAAGATTGCCGTCAGAATCTTTAATAACAGTAGAGAAGTAAGGGATTGGTATCTGTTCTGAAATCTTTGTTAAATCTTCTTCCATCTTTTTTATAATGACCTTATAGTATTCCAGGTATTCAATAATTCTTTCGGTTTTATCCGTTTGACTTTCCATTGATTTGACCTGTTTTTTATATTTCTTAATGGTTTTCTCTTGTATTTCAATTTGTTCTGCCGGTGTAATGGATCCGGGTTCCCAATTGACTTTTTTCTTAGTAATATAACTGCCATCCAATTTATATTCAAGAATTTCTCCATTGGGCGGAATAGCTATTAACAGCTTATCTTTCAATAATGAAATAATAGGTGCTGGTCTGAAACCTAAATAACCTGTATGAGGCATGGTTCTAAATCTAATTAGACCTCCATTCTTCAAATTGTAACTATAAACAAACATTTGATCTTTGGAATCATTTTTAGGCCTCTTTGTAAAATGATCCCAAATAATATTTTCCTCATTGGTTTCATAATCTAATATTGAAACAAAATCTCTGAATCGATCGCTCCAGATTACCCAGCCTACCACTGCAAGTTTTTTATTGGGTAAAGGGATAATTTGCTTGGCCATGTAGTTAAGTGTAAGTGTTTTAAGGTAGTTGCCTTCAAGGTCAAAGCAGGTCATTTTGCCCATATTGGTTAGTCCGGTATAAAATATTTCATTATTAAGAATCCCGGAAATATCAGGAGTTTTCATCTTTTCTCCTTTACTGTTTACAATACTGAACTCTTTTTCAAATTTCCCATCGGGATTAAACTTTGTGAAAAAATTCCGGTAATAATGATTTACGATAAATGAACCATCATCCAATATTATTAACGATTTTCGTTTTCCAACATGCTTTTTATGCATGGTATCATTATAAGTTTTAAAAACATTATTCCAATCATTTGTTTTACCAAATTCAGTATCAGGAATTAACTTAACAGGCCCATTTTTATATATATCTAATAATTTCTGCGCATTAATATTGCCAATTAATAAGAAAGCTATTAGCAAATTTGTTATTGTTTTCATGATCAATTGCTTTTATAAATTATTAATGTTATTTTCTATTTGCTTACCGGATTTATCTATAATATATATTGACATGGATTGTTCGTGCAGGGGTTTGTTGGCATCCACTTCGCTGCTCATATCAAATATTATGTACCTTACATCATCCTGAATATTGGTATTATGTTTTTTGTATATAAATAATGATGAAGCAATTAGAATAGCCGCAGCGGCGGCCCATTTCCAATAAAACAAACGGTATTTTTTTCTTGCAATTACTGGTGTTTTTTCATGCTTAAATTCAGGGATCTCTATTGATTCTATATTAACTAAAGATATACTTTGCTTAAAATCGAAAATTAATTTTTTTTGCTCATACAATCTTAGATTACAGTTTTCACATTCTGCAAAATGTTTTTCCATCCCTGCCTTTTCAAATTCATCTATCTCATTATCAATATACATTTGAATCATTTCATCAGACATGCATTTGCTATTGTTACCTTTCCATTTCATGTTTTAATTTTTTTAATGCCCTTGATAGTGTTTTTCCAATGGATGTAAATTTTATTCCTGTAATTTCAACCATTTCTTTGTATGAAATATCTTCACTATAGAGTGTTAAAAGTACCCTGTCCCGTTTATTCATTTTTTTCAGAGCCTCAACTACTTCAATATTTTTTTCGTTATCTACCTCATCGACTGCAGGATTTTCATATTCGTGTTTAGTAATCCTTTTAGTTTTATTTAGAAAAGACATACATAAGTTACTTGTTACTTTATACAGCCATGCTTTTGTGTTATATATCTCCCTTTTTAGTTTTAATTGACTATATAAATGCAAAAATACATCTTGTGTTATGTCAACAGCATTATCATGATTACCCAGGAATTTAAATGCCAAACGATATACTAATTTGTAATAAGTATTGTATATATCTTTAAAATTGTTCAATACAAGTATTTATTAATAAGTATAATTTAACCCTTGTTTTGTGACATTTTTGGAAAGATTTTTAGAAAAAATAAATATTTATTGGAAAGGATTTATAAACAATGCAATTTTGTTTTGTAAGTTATTCAGGTGCAATGAAATAAATCCTTAGGTATGAAAATATGGTTGAAAATCCTGTTATCTATGCAATATATTACCTCATTAAAGTAATCACAAAAAAATAAAGATTTTATGTCATTTTGAAATGGTATAGAACGAGGCAGCTAAACTAAGTTTACTCACTGCCGGTATGCATGGTGATCGTGAGACCGCTTTGTTCAGTTCGTCTCTGAGAGCAAATTTACGAAAAATGTACAACATTTTTCAGATAAATTTTAGAACTCGCAAGAGCGGGATCAAATGCTTTAGCATTCATGAGCTCTTATTAAAATGGATAATTTTGCACATAAATTGCGTTTTGTGAATGATGACGAAGCGTTTTGCGCTAGAAGTTGCGATGTGTATCGATAGTGTGTAAGGTATTGTTCAGATAATAGCTGCTCACTTTCCCCGGGATTATTTTAGTTTATCCCTTTTCAGTATTTCCTGAAAGTAGACTTCAAATCCTGCTAAGGGAGATGGGGCAAAAGAATTAATTATGTTGCCCTTTGGATCTATTAATACATAGCCTGGAAAAACTTTAACATCATAGTCAATCAGAAGTTTTTCATGTTTTCCGTAAAATAAAAAATGCCATGGATAGTTCTTTGTTTTTAAGCCGGACATCATTCCCTCATAACTATTATCTACTGAAATGGTGATAACATTTAAATTTTCCTGATATTTATTTTGAAGTTCGCGGAGCATCGGATAATGCCTGAGGCAATTATAACACCCAAAAGAGCTAAAACTTAAATACACAAACTTCCCCCTGAAATCCTGCAAACTCAAATCCTTGCCGTTTTGATCCGTAAGTAAGAAATCCGGGGCAGCTCTTCCGGGGTCCAGCCTGGATACTTTCCATAGAATGTTCCCTGCAATAAACTTATGTTCTGAATACTCAGAATTCATCTCAATGTTTTTGATAAGATTAAGCAGGTAAGATTTGTTAAAATCAGAATTAAAGTATTCATCATATAAAGCTTTCAAAAGAATGAACTCAAGAAGTCTGTCATCTTGAATTGTAAGCTGCATGGATATAGTTTGTTTTAATACTTCGTAGCCTTGCCCCGGGGAATTATTTTCCCTTTCAATATCAAACCTTATTTTATCTCCACCGGGTAACCTCATGGAAGTCTTCAGAAAATTTCTGAAAACCTGATTAAAATACTCAACATATGCCATATTCTCATACAGAACCTCCTCCCCCTGAAAGCTTGAATATAATTTAATCCTAAGGCCTGTTCCCTGGTTCAATAACTGCAACACTTTATATTTATATTTTTTATAATCATTAAAATATTTGTCAGTAATACTGATAAAACCCTGATCTGTATTTGAAATAAATTCTTCAATAGGTTCAATTTCCAATTTGTTATAGAAAGAAACAAGCCTGGATTTTAAGTATGGCTGGTATTTCTGCTCAAAAGATCTAATTAAATAATTAAGCTCAAGAGAATCAGTATTCAAAATACCAATGTGTATAGACAGGGCTTGAAAAAACGGATTTATAATATCGTTCAGTGTTTTTTCCTGTTTGGGTGGAAGGCTAAGTTCATATTCCATTCCTGGTTTAGCAAACAAGTATACCTGATATACTCCAAGATTGGCAAAAACCTGCCAGGTCGCATCAGATTCAAATTCAAAGCGGAAAGCTCCAAATTCATCGATTGGGCACTTACCTATTTCAACTGGAACTTTAGATACAGGATCCGGAAAATGATAGAATGATATTGTATCATTTTGATATGTGGGAGCATGTCCAAATAAAAAAATCTCTTCAGAAAATACTGGTTTATAGAGAAGTACTATAAGAAAAAAGAACAATAAAGCCTGTCTAGCGGTTTTATTTAGGTGTTTCATTGATAATTTTTTCTTTCAAGACCTTATTGCCCGGAAGAAATTTACTGGCATTTCCTCCCTGCCTGAGGATATCTCTAACTATGGATGAGTTGATATGTGTATGCTCCGGACTTGTTAAAAGAAAAACTGATTCAATATCAGATTCCATGGCTTTGTTTACCTGGGCTATTGCTCTTTCATACTCAAAATCATATGCAGTCCTGAGGCCCCGTAAAAGGAACCTGGCATTTCTTGATTTGCAGAAATCAACTGTCATCCCTTCATAGCTCATTACCTTCACTCCTTCCTCATCATGAAACACCTCTCTGATCCATTCTTCTCTTTTTTCAATCGGATAAAACTCTTTCTTGTTTGTATTCTTACCAATGGCAATGATAATCTCACCAAACAATAAAAGTGCCCTACGTACAATAGATTCATGTCCGATTGTAAATGGGTCAAAAGACCCCGGGAAAACTGCTATTCTTTTCATCTGCTTATAATAAATTTCTTAATGGTCAGATGCCTCATCTGTTTAAATATAGCCAATTATTCCTTCCCGGCAGCTGAATCAGGAATATTTGCAAAAACATCTTTAGGGTTTTTTACTTTTTGATTTAGCAAGGCAAGCTGTAACACATCCTGAATTTCCTCCACAAAATGGAATTTCAATCCCTTTAAGTAAATATCTTTGATTTCCCCGATATCCTTTCTATTTTCTTTAGAAAGAATAATTTCCTTTATATTGGCTCTTTTTGCAGCCAGAATTTTTTCTTTAATTCCTCCCACTGGCAGAACCTTTCCACGAAGAGTAATCTCACCCGTCATGGCAAGTTGTTTTTTAACTTTTCGTTGCGTAAATGCTGAGGCAATTGAAGTGATCATGGCAATCCCTGCGGAAGGACCATCTTTAGGAATTGCTCCCTCCGGAATATGTATATGGAAATTCCAATTGTCAAAAACCTCAGCTGGCAAATTTAACAAATCAGAATGTGCTCTTAAATACTCCATAGCAATGATAGCTGATTCTTTCATTACTTCTCCCAGGTTTCCTGTAAGAGTCAACTTTCCCTTCCCGGAACTAAGGCTGGATTCAATAAACAATATTTGTCCTCCTACCGGAGTCCAGGCAAGGCCTGTGGCTACACCTGCAAATTCATTTCCCGAATACACGTCTTTAAGATAATAAGGGGGTCCCATAATCCTGACAAGGTCTTCCTTAGAAGGTTTTGTCAGAATTTCTTTACCATAAGCCACATCTTTAGCAATGGCTCTGATGATTTTTGCAATGTTTTTATCCAGTTCGCGAACTCCTGATTCCCTGGTATAATCCTCAATAATTTGTTCAATAATTTTTTTTGAAAGTACCAGATCTCTTTTCTTCAATCCATGAAGCAAAAGTTGTTTGGGTATTAAATGCCTTTTGGCAATCTCTATTTTCTCTTCCACCAGATAACCACTAATTTCAATCATTTCCATCCTGTCGCGCAAGGCCGGATTAATACTACTAAGAGTATTGGCTGTGGCTATAAAAAGCACCTTAGACAAGTCATAATCAATCTCCAGGAAGTTGTCGTGAAAAGCATTATTCTGCTCAGGATCAAGAACCTCAAGCAAGGCGGAAGATGGATCACCGCGAAAATCATTACCCACCTTATCGATTTCATCCAGAATATATACCGGATTTGAATATTTTGCTTTTTTAATATTCTGGATTATTCGTCCGGGCATTGCCCCTATATAAGTCTTTCTATGTCCCCTGATCTCTGCTTCATCGTGCATTCCTCCCAGTGACATTCTCACATAGGATCTCCCCAGGGCCTTTGCTACAGACTTGCCAAGGGATGTTTTACCAACGCCGGGGGGGCCATATAAACATAAGATTGGAGATTTCATGTCTCCCTTTAGTTTGAGTACTGCAAGGTGTTCTAAGATCCTTTCCTTTACTTTTTCCAGGCCATAATGATCTTTCTCCAGGGTTTTCTCTGCACGAACCAGGTCAAAGTTATCCTCAGAATATTCCTCCCAGGGCAGATCAAATAAGACCTGTAAATAATTCATTTGAACTGAGTATTCAGCCACTGCAGGATTCATTCTCTGAAGCTTTTCAATTTCCTTGTCAAATATTTTGCTTACCTGTTCATTCCATTTCTTATTAATGGCTCTTTTTTTAAGCTCTTCAACTTCCTGATCCATAGGATTTCCACCAAGCTCATCCTGGATAGTTTTCATCTGCTGATGCAACATGTACTCACGTTGCTGTCTATTTAATTCATGTTTGACTTTCGACTGGATATCATTTTTCAGCTCAAGCATTTGAACCTCTTTTGTCAACTGCTCCAATAATTTTGTACTCCTTTGCTTCAGGTCAGATATTTCAAGCAAAGCTTGTTTCTCATTAACCTCTACATTAGAATTGGCACAAATAAAATTGATGAGAAACTCAGGACTTTCAATATTTTTCACAGCAAAAGAAGCCTCCTGTGGAATATTCGAAGAAAGTCTGATAATCTTCAGGGACATATCCTTTAAAGCCTGAACCAGTGCAATAAACTCTTTATCCCCCTTAATCGCTTTTGTGTCCTCCAGGAGCTTCACTTTTGCACGAAAGAAAGGTTCTGTTGCTACAATTTTTTCAACTTCAAACCTCCTTTTCCCCTGAATTATAACAGATGTACTTCCATCCGGCATTTCCAGGATCTTAAGAATCTGAGCTATAGCACCTACTTTTGACAGATCCTCTTTTTTAGGGTCATCAATTTCAGCGTCCTTTTGTGAAAGAGCTCCAAGAAGACGATCCCCCGCATAACTTTCTTTTACCAGGGCTAATGACTTATTCCTTCCAACAGTGATAGGAATAACCACCCCGGGAAACAAAACTGTATTTTTTAATGGTAAAATTGGCAGGTCGTCCGGAACCTCTACGTTTTTTACATCTTCCTCATTTTCATCGGAAATGAGAGGTAGAAAATCACCATCGTCATTAAGCGACTGAGCAACAAACAATTCCCCGAATATTCTTTTATTTTTTATATCCATAAATAATCCCCAAATAATTCAATAAATTAACAGGATAAGGCCAAAGTGTCATATTTCAGGCCTTTTAACTTCAAGGTTAGTATTTAACAATGAATATGCCAAATTTACAATATATGACAAGAATACCCGAATTAAAAAGCCTGTGCCTACATTTTATAAAAAAAACTCCCCGGAAAAGAGGAGCTTCACAAAGATTCTATATATTTCTTATTTCTTATTTTTGTCCATATGTGTCTTATACCGGTTCATGAATTTATCAACCCTTCCTGCACTATCTACAAGTTTCATTTTACCTGTATAGAATGGATGTGAAGTGTTTGAAATTTCAAGCTTCACAAGTGGATAATCTTTCCCGTCATCCATTTTTATGGTTTCTTTAGTAAGTGCTGTTGAGCGAGTCATAAAGGTATGTCCATTTGACATATCCTTGAACACTATCAGGCGAAAGTTTTCCGGATGAATTCCCTTTTTCATGTCTTTTTTATCAATTAAGGGCTGCAAAGATAAATATTGTTGAGAGAATCACAAAATATGAAGGACAATTTTTAAAAGAGTTTTCATTAGTGTCTGGTTAAAAACTATATGTGG
>JAUVKW010000192.1 GCA_030596025.1 Bacteroidota bacterium
TCCTTTTCATTTGAAACCTTATCTAATTCAAACTTCATATTTTTTCTTAATTCGGTTGCACTTGTAGTTCTCATTATTAGCTATTTTTACGTACCCTCAAAAATACACAATAACGTACAGATTAACAAGTTTAATATGATACAATTACTATATTTATAAAAGAGAAACAACAAATTTTATGTTTCATGTTAAATATCCACCTCTGGAAGATCAAGATATTCATATTTTTGATTTCTCAATTGTGGTTTGAAACCAGCTTCAATAATGGCTTTTTGAATTCCTTCCGTATCAAATGTATATGAAGCACCAGCTGCTGAAACTACGTTTTCTTCAATCATAATTGAACCAAAATCATTAGCTCCGGAGTGTAAACATACCTGGGCCGTTTCCTTTCCAACAGTTAGCCAGGAAGCCTGAATGTTTTTGATATTGGGAAGCATAATTCTGCTAATGGCAATCATGCGAATGTATTCTTCAGAGCTTACCATATTAAAAACACCCATTTCTTTTTGCAATTGAGTTCCCATATCCTGAAAAGGCCAGGGGATGAAAGCAAGAAATCCGTAATTGCCGGCTGGTTTTTCAGACTGTACATCTCTGATCTTAATCAGGTGGTTTATTCTTTCCTCTTTGGTTTCTACATGTCCAAACATCATGGTTGCAGAGCTGGGTATATTGAGTTTGTGAGCTTCTCTCATTACATTCAGCCACTCTTCGGTATTGGCCTTAAGGGGTGAAATGATTTTTCTTACCCTGTCACATAAAATTTCAGCACCTGCTCCAGGCAGGCTATCCAGTCCTGAGTCAATCAAAGTTTCCAAAACTTCTTTATAAGTGGTTTTTTCAAGTTTCGCAAGATGTACAATCTCAGGCGGTCCCAGAGCATGAAGCTTTAGTTTGGGAAAGTGATTTTTAAGTTCCCTGAATAGCCTGGTATAGAAATCAAGGCCCATTTTCTGATTTAAACCCCCCTGCAAGAGTATTTGATTTCCCCCATGATCAAAAAGCTCCTCAATTTTTTCTTTGTATTCTTCAAAGCTGGTTATATACGCATCTTTTGATCCTGGTTTTCTGTAAAAATTACAGAATTTGCATTGTGAGTAGCAAATATTGGAAATGTTTACATTCCGGTCTATTTGCCAGCTTACTATTCCTTCCGGTGCTTGTTTATTCCTCAAGGCAAACGCCAGACTTATAAGCTCCTGGGTAGGTGCTTCCAAATATAGATCAAGGCCTTCCTGCTCTGTCAGGAATTCCAGCTTCAGTGCTTTATTATAGAGGGATGAAAAATTCATTTATTCAAAATTAGCTGAGACAAAAATAATACTATATCTCAAACCAATTGACCCTTCTCAAATTTTATTACCTTTGACTGGAAATAACAGAAAGGATGAAAATAGAAGGACTTAAATCAAGAAAAATAGCTGATAAACAGTCGGTTATATATCTGGTTGACAAAAAATCAAAGCTTGAAGATTTAGGCTTAAATGAAAGGGAGAAATCATATGCGGAGGACAGGAAAAAAGCCGGAGAGAGTCAGCTTTCAATTAATCAGTATAGCCGGTGGATATATATTTTGGTAGTTGAGAAAGAAAAAAATGAGGATTATTTACTGGAGGATTTGAGGAAATCGGGAAATAGTTTTCAGAAGAAATTGGTTTCAAATAAAGTCAAATCTGTTTCAATTGTTGATTGTCTGAATAAGCCGGAATATGTTTTAGCTGTTGCTGAAGGAATTGCCCTAAGTAATTATCAGTTTCTAAAATATTTTAATAATACAAAGGAGAAAAAGAATTCTTTGGAATTGATTCGTATTTATGGAGAATCCCTTGATCCTGTACAGATTGAGCAATTACAAAGTCTTATAGAGGGTGTTTTTTACGCCCGAACCCTGGTTAATGAACCTCTTTCTGAATTGACAGCAGTTCGGTTCTCTGAAGAAATCCAGAAGCTTGGGAAGGAAGCTGGCTTTAAAGTTGAAGTTTTTCATAAAAAGAAAATTGAAGCATTAAAAATGGGTGGTTTATTGGCAGTGAATAAGGGAAGTATTGATCCGCCTACCTTTACTGTCCTGGAGTGGAAACCCAGCCAGTATCAAAACAAAAAACCATTAGTTCTTATTGGGAAAGGGGTGGTATATGATACGGGGGGACTTAGCTTAAAGCCTACAAAGGACAGTATGGATTATATGAAATCTGACATGGGAGGAGCTGCAGCCATAGTTGGTGCTATATATTCAATTGCTAAATCCAGGCTTCCCGTCCATGTAATTGGACTGGTTCCTGCTACAGACAATCGTCCGGATGGAAATGCATATGTTCCCGGAGACGTTGTGGTAATGGGTAACGGCTTGACTGTAGAAGTGCTGAATACAGATGCAGAAGGAAGGATGATTCTGGCTGAAGCATTAAATTACGCACAGCATTATAAACCGGAACTAGTGGTTGATGTTGCAACCCTTACCGGTGCTGCTGCCATAGCAATCGGGAAATATGGCATTGTTGGTATGGGAAATGCTCCGGGAAAAAAATTCGAGGCTTTGCAAAAAAGTGGTGAAAAAGTTTCAGAAAGAATTGTTGAATTTCCATTTTGGGATGATTACAATGACTTACTAAAATCGAATATTGCAGACTTAAAAAATGTTGGAGGCCGGGATGCCGGGGCTATCACTGCCGGTAAATTTCTTGAGCATTTTACAAATAATTATCCATATATTCATTTGGATATTGCCGGCTCAGCATTTGTACATAAAGATTATGGATACAGGGGAAAAGGAGGGACGGGTTATGGAGTAAGGCTGCTGTTTGATTTTGTAAAACATTACTAAAGATGAATAATTAAACATATGAATACGGATAAGATTAAGCTTGGGATCACGCATGGAGACATTAACGGAATCAGTTATGAGGTAATTATTAAAACCCTGATGGATAATCGTATCCACGATTTTTGTTCCACCATTGTATACGGATCACCAAAAGTTGCTGCCTACCACAGAAAAGCCCTGAATATTGACAATTTCAGTTTCAATAATATTAAATTTCCTGGAGAAGCAAACCTAAAACGCCCCAATATTCTGAATTGTGTGGATGATCAGGTACGGGTTGAACTTGGGAAAAAAACAGAGATAGCAGGCGAAGCCTCCGTTGTAAGCTTAAAAAGAGCCGTCAAAGATTTGAAGGATGGTTTCATTGATGTTTTGGTTACCGGACCAATCAATAAAAATAATATTCAGTCAGAAGAGTTTAATTTTCCGGGGCATACCGACTACTTTGAATCAGAATTCCCCTCTGACCGGGGTGCCTTAATGCTTATGGTTCATGAGCAGTTTAAGGTGGGACTGGTTACTGTACATGTTCCACTATCCAGAGTGGCTGAACTTATAAGTTTTGAAAGTGTTCTTTCAAAACTGAGAAGTATGAATGAAAGCCTGGTGGTAGATTTTGGATTGAACAAGCCCAATATTGCGGTTTTAGGACTAAATCCTCATGCAGGAGATGATGGCCTTCTGGGGCTGGAGGAAAAGGAAATTATTGAACCAGCTATTCAGGAAGCCAGGAAAGAAGGTATTATGGCAATGGGGACTTTCCCGGCAGATGGATTTTTCGGATCTTATAATCATTTAAAGTTTGATGCTGTACTTGCCATGTATCATGACCAGGGATTAAGCCCATTTAAAACCATGGGTTTCTCAGATGGAGTAAACTACACAGCAGGTTTACCAATTGTTAGAACATCTCCTGTACATGGAACGGGCTTTGATATTGCAGGGCAGGGGATTGCCTCTGAAACTTCTTTTCGCAACGCTCTTTATCTGGCTATTGACATTTTTAAGCAAAGGAAACAGTATAGGGAATTTACAGCTGACCCACTTCAGGTTCAGAAGAAAAATAACGAAAGGTCGAATTCTTAACCCGGAAAATGCATACATTTTCAGAGTTCAAGATTGTTCCGGGTTTCGGGTTCAGGAAGGTTAAGAGTTCAAGAAAGTTTAAGATTGTTTCCCTACTACGCTAAAGCTTCGGAGGACAATGCGGGTTCAAGAATCAAGATGTTCAGGAAAGTTTAAGATTGTTCCGGGTTTAATATTAAAGATTTCAACATTCAACATTCAACATTCAACGTTCAAATGAAGACGGATTAATTTTTTGCTTTTGAATAATACAATTTTATCAATAAGCCTAGATTGACTATTGGAGGTTCAAAGTTGGAAGTCTGACCATTCATGAATATGGTTGACATTAAGTTTACATTTGTAATTTCTTCCTCACCTCTCATCGCTCACCTCTCATCGCTTATCTCTCATCGCTCACCTCTTTTTTCGCCCCTTCGCTCTGCCTCTCAGTTGCTCCATCTATCTGCCTCTTCTCCCCTTCTCCAATTATTTGATTCTGGTACTATTGTGATACTTCTTACTACCTACTACATGTCTCTCACCTCTTCTTCTGTTGTAAAACATAACAAAATGTGATATTTATATGAGATTTGTCGTTTTTGAAGGACTGAATTATTCGTAATTTTATACCATCTCACTAAACTCTTGAAAACTATGTCAAAAATTATGAAAAAGTCAGCCCTGGAGTACCATTCTACGGGGCGTCCGGGGAAAATTGAAGTTGTCCCAACCAAGCCTTACCAGACACAACATGATCTGTCTTTGGCTTACACCCCCGGGGTTGCTGTTCCCTGCCTGGAAATTGAAAAAAACCCTCATGATGCCTATAAATATACAGCAAAAGGAAACCTGGTTGCTGTTATTTCAAACGGAACAGCAGTTCTTGGACTTGGAGATATAGGCCCTTTAGGGGGAAAACCAGTAATGGAAGGAAAGGGATTACTATTTAAGGTATTTGCCGATGTTGATGTTTTTGACATTGAGGTGGATGAAAAAGATCCGGCAAAAGTTATAGAATTTGTTAGACAAATTGCCCCTACTTTTGGAGGGATTAACCTGGAAGATATCAAGGCGCCTGAATGCTTTGAGATTGAAACCAAATTGAAAGAAATGCTAGATATTCCGGTTTTTCATGATGACCAGCACGGAACGGCAATTGTTGTTTTGGCAGGGTTAATTAATGCTTTGAAATTAAGTAACAGAAAAATAGATGAGGCAAAGGTAATAGTTAATGGTGCAGGTGCAGCAGGGATTGCAATTACTAAATTTTTAGTGGACTATGGAATCGAAGATGTTATTCTTTGTGATACCCAGGGGGCTATTTATCAGGGAAGAAACCAGAGGATGAATTCGGAAAAAGAGAAAATAGCTTTACTTACTA
>JAUVKW010000104.1 GCA_030596025.1 Bacteroidota bacterium
ATTCAAAACTAATTAAATCAATGGAATCAAACTCAAAGTTTGATGTTCACATAGGGATAATTGAATATATTGATTATGAAAAAGGATTTATTCCGGACGAAAATGTTCTGTCACCAATAATGTATAAAAGGAAAAGTTTTAAGCATGAAGAGGAATTGAGGGCTGTTATTTGGATTCCAGAAAATTCAAGTATTTGGAAAAATAAAAACAAATTGATTATCAATGATATAGCATTAAAATTATGTTTGCCGGAATTAATTGAAAACATATATGTTTCCCCAGATTCACCAAATTATATAATTGAAATTATTGAGTCAATTCTGTCTAAATATCAAATAGAAATCAACGTGATGAAATCAAAACTTAATGATCCTTTGTATTAATATAACAATTTAATATTCAATTATTATTTTACACCTTCAGGCTTCAATTCCAATACCTCTTCTGGAAAAAACGAGGTGGGAATATGAAATTCTTCAACTCCTATATGAGAATTTATCGTAATGTCATTTCTAATACTGCTTACCTTTGAAATGATTTCATTAACAGTATTATCTTTTGTTTGAATAACAACTTCTTCCAATTTTGGCATGCTGTTTAAAAGAGTCTTATCCAAGGATCTATTAAATGATGGGAATGAGTATCCAATAACAACTAAAATGTTGGTCTTTTCTGCAATGTCTTTTGCACTTTCCCATGAGTAAACTGACATGCTGTTATGTTCCCAAGCAAATGTTAATGCAGGAACAATGTTAGCATCTCTTCGTTCATTATAGTCATAAAGGATTTTTGTTAATAGCCCTGAATTACTGGGGGATCCCAAAAATGTTATGTAATCCTGCCATTTCATATAAAACCGATCCTTTATTATTTCTGCTCCGGAAGTTCCATTAAGTTTAACATAAGAAAACAACTGAGTATTAATTATTGGTTTAGAATGATTAGGGATCATTTGAAGTCGATTATTACAAATTATCTCAGGTTTTAATCCACTGAAGTAATATTGAGAGGCTAATTCAAATTGTATATCATAATTCCAACTTAGTATTTTTAAATTTGAGGGGAAATAGAACTCATTATTAGGACCTTCTTGCATTATAGCGGCAATGAATGCATCATATCGTTTATCAATATTATTATTGCCAGTAAAATGTATGTGAATCAGAAAGGCATCAAGAATCCTTTTAAGTCTTTTTAGTTTTTCGTGCTGTTCTGTCAGGTATAGTTTTTTTGCATAAGTATCAATGGAATAATGATCTTTACAACCCTCAATAACAATAGTTAAGTCCTCAATAAACCGGCCTCTAATTTCCTTAATATGATCTAAAAGAGGGCCCTTCGTTAACCCAACCCAATTTCTAAAGTCATTTAAATTTTTTGCAAAATTACTTACAACTGGTACTGCATTCGCACTTGCTCCAGCTCCGAATAAATATGTGATTTGATTGCCCGCCATACTCAAAAGATTTACTCATTCGTATTTTTCATCATTTTTCTAAAACTTTCCAATCCCTCCTCCAGATTCTCCACAATCTCCTTAGCTAGTATATCCGGATCAGGAAGATTATCCAGGTCAGCCAGACTATCATCCTTAACCCAGAAGATGTCAAGGCTGGTCTTATCTCGAGTATGTATTTCTTTATAAGTATACTTTCTCCATCTTCCATCCGGATTGTCTTCGCTCCAGGTTTCAGTTCGTTGGTGACGATTCTCAGGATTGTAACACTTTATAAAATTTTTCAGGTCATCATACCGCAGTGGACTGGTCTTTAAGGTGAAATGCTTGTTGGTTCGCAGGTCGTAGATCCAAACATCCTTCGTCCAGGATTCCTTACTTGCAGGTTTGTTATCAAAGAATATTACGTTGGCTTTCACTCCCTGGGCATAGAACAAGCCAGTAGGTAGCCTGAGTATGGTGTGGAGGTCTGTATTCTGCATGATTTTCTTACGGACCGTTTCTCCTGCACCGCCTTCAAACAATACGTTATCAGGAACAACTACCGCAGCCTTACCGCTTGTCTTCAACATGGTGCGGATATGCTGTACAAAGTTGAGTTGCTTATTGGAAGTTGTTGCCCAGAAATCCTGGCGATTATATGACATCTCTTCCTTCGCCTGCTCGCCTTCCTCATTGGTGATGGTCATTGAACTCTTCTTACCAAAGGGAGGATTTGTGAGAATATAATCGAACCGCTGACCGCTATCAGCCAATAACGAATCATTAGGTGAAATCATGCTCTCTCCTGTCATTTCTCCGATATTGTGAAGGAACATGTTCATCAGGCATAAACGCCTTGTATTGGGCACGATTTCGTTTCCAGTGAAGGTTTTATGTTTGAGGTAATCCTTTTGCTCCTTATCAAGCTTATAGTCTTCGACAAGGTGATCGTATGCGGCCAGGAAGAAGCCTCCGGTACCACAGGCGGGATCGGAAATACTTTTTAATGGTTCCGGATTAATACAATCTACCATGGCCTTGATCAGTACCCTGGGTGTGAAATATTGCCCGGCACCGCTTTTTGTATCCTCGGCATTCTTTTCGAGCAGGCCCTCATATATATCGCCTTTCACATCAGACCCCATCATAACCCACTGCTCATTGTCGATCATATCAATGATCTTATATAGCTTTGCGGGGTCCTGAATCTTGTTTTGGGATTTGACAAATATCTGCCCTAACATTCCTTTTTGTTTGCCTAATTCACGAAGCAGCATGGAATAATGAGATTCCAACTCTCCGCCACGCTTTGTTTTCAGGCTCTCCCAGTTATATTCTTCAGGAATGCCGATCTCCCTGTTATAGGGTGGCCTGGAATACTCATCTGCCATTTTCAGGAAGAGGAGGTAGGTAAGCTGTTCAAGGTAATCGCCATAGCTTACACCATCATCTCTGAGAACGTTGCAGTATGACCAGACTTTATTGACTATTGTTGCTGTGTTCACTTATTGATTTTCTTTTTTAATTCTTTTGTAATGAAATATCCTCCAACATGCGGAGCGGTACTTTTACTAAATTCTATCAGGTTTGCATCTCTTAGTCTTTTAATATAGTTTTCAACGGATTTCTCTGGGATATTTATTCTTTTGGCATAATAAGGAACTCTGTTTCCTGGCATTTCAATTATTGCAATAAGAAGTCTGATAAGTTTTTCTTTAACTCCCTCTGTTGCTCCCTTAACAGCTCCCTTAACAGCTCCCTCAACAGCTCCCTCAATAGTTCCTTCATCAACAACAATAGCAGACATATAAGGGATAGGAATAATTGATTTGAAGACATCTTCTTCAATAAATAATGGAGTTTTACCTTCAACGAAAATCTTGCAGTATTTATATGTGTTTCGTACACCTGAACCCAACTCTTCCGCCCGTCCAATTTCATTAAAGAATTTGGCAATTACAGGGTTTTTAGGATAGGGAGAAAAAACAGCAGGATCAATATTGCCTCTACCATGAGGGCGGTTCCAGTTCTCAGTAAAAGCTTTATCTTTTTCAATGATAAATTTTGCCGGATAAGGATTTATATATTCACGATGAATAAATAAGTTGGCAATAACTTCACGGAATATTATGTCACGAAGGCTCTTTCTTTGACCATTTTCTTCGTAAAATGTGTCCGAAATGTTTTTATTGGCAAATGCCATTAAGCGATCATAACTCTCAATCAAGTTTGTCCTAACAATATCTCTGTCATCATACCTGTCTGTGTCTTTTATTCTCACTAACGCATCGGTTTTATACTCGGGTAAAATATTTTGGATGACTTGATCTTTCCCGAAAATGAGAGCAGCTGCAAGGGTATATCCTTCCTCACCTGTTTCAAAGTCTTTACGAAATAATCCAGTTGATCTAAGTAACTCTTCATCTGACATCTCAAGCCACGGATGATCAGGCCGCTGATTCCTGGCAAGTGCCCTTGCCCTAACGAACAAATCAACCCTAAAATCTCCTATGCTTAGATGAGGGAATATCCTGTTCTCACTAAAGATTTTTTTCTTCCGGATAAATAGATTACTGACCTGATCGTGATTTCCGGTAATGTTGAAATCACCATCTTCATTACGGATAAATATTTGTCCTATGGTATTATGCACTTGGGATCCTTCGGGAACGAAAACATATATAATATGCTTATCATTTTCGTTTGTATAAACTTTAGGATGAAGGTGGTAAGTTGGACTTAGTTTCTGTGGATTATTGGCATTAGTAATAATGTTGTTTATAATATCTTGAATGCAATCTTCTATAACTCCCTCGACTATTCCATCATTGGTTATTCCAAGAAATAAGTGGCCACCATTTGAATTTAGAAAGGCACAAATAGATTCAAAGACATCTTTATTTAATTCTGCCAGGGAAGTTTTAAATTCAATTTCAATTCCTTCTCCTTTTTTAATCAGGGTGTCGATGTTTGTTGGTAATGCTTCAGCATTCATAGCTTAAAGATAAACAGTTTGCTTTAAAAGCAAATTTATAGGGAAAAAGATTGAGTTAATCTCTTTCGATAATCATTCCACTCCGGTCTTTCAAGATTATATCTCCAGTGTCTGTAGAATGGGAATACCCCCCTATCTGGATGGCCAAACGAAGCTTTTTCTGGCACATTCCCCGGATTTTTATAATATTCCTTCGGAGTCTTTGCGTCAGCATATATTATTCGATTAAATATAATTTCACTTGTGGTGAGAATTGGGATACTTGGATCAATAAGATCTTCAATTTCATTTATTAGAAAAGTATGCCACACCCCTGCTGCTCTTTTCCAATTTTTTCTTTGTTTGTATGTAGTATGTGTAAAATAGTTTTGACAATAATTTTGTACGTAAACATTATCAATACTTAGCCCAATTGCATTTAAGTTTCTTTCAATACCTTTAAAATACCGCCTATCATTCCCAGATAAATCAAAGACAGTATCAAATCTTTTTCTATCCGTTGTGGAGGGGTCTGCTCCAACAACCACTGCCTTAATGGGACCCTTTCCTATAAAGGGCTTGGGAAAAGGAAGATAGTCGTCTATGTTTTTAACAAGATGAGATTTAAGTTCATCCAGCATTTTTTTCTCTGGTATCTTTTTCATTGGTATATAGTTTTGTGTCTATTTGTTCTTGATAAAGAAGTCAAAAAAGTCCAGAATCCCTCCGCTCTTAGGATAAGCAGGGTTTTTTCTCTGCCTTTTTATAAAGCTCATGTATGCCTTTGGTCGTTCAGGATTATTTTTATCATAAAGCCAGTAATGTAACCCGTCGGTTATAATAAAGCGGTCTACTTTTTCCAACCCTTCTTTGTTGTTTAAATATCCTAAAGCCTGAACTCTCGCATTATTAGATCCCGTCCACATACTCTTAGTTTCCACCAAAATATATGGAGCTTGTCTTGCAACATCTTTGAAAAGTAAAATATCTACCTTATTCCATTCAATAGCCATTTTTTGAGGTGGCCATCCAAGTGCTTCTAAAAAGGGAATAACAAGATAGGTCCGAATTTCGTGTTCTGAAATATTTTTCAAACCAGAAGTCCTATACCAGCTTGCAAGCTTCTCAACACGCTCAATAGTCTGAGAAGTATTGATAGCATCATTAATCCTAAAGCCCTGATTTATCAAATGCTGTTCTATTTCATTATATTCAACCTTATTCTCTTTTTCGTCTGGTTCTATGATATTATACTTTGGTTTAATATATTCTGCCTTATCCCAGATACTTTTTATTTTATCTTTCACTTCTTTCTTACGCAGCCGAGTAATTGCTGATCTTGTCAGTGGACGGCCTTCCAGTTGTAATTCAATCTTTTTCCATTTCACATTAACATAGTGCTGGAGATCCCATCCGTCAATATCAGCAAAGAAGTTGGAATAATGATAAATACTACCGTCCTTACTTATAACTTCTCCAATTGCCTGTACAAATGATTGCCCCCTATGCAGTACAATTATATCATTCTCACAAATTTCATCAAGCCAGGATAGTTTTGTCCATTCTCCCTTTTCCACGTAAAGTTCTTTGGCTTCTTCAATTCTGCCTTCGTTTCCCGGACCGACAATTGCAACACCAAAATCAAGCATGACCTGAGAGAAATCCCTGTCAGAATCACCAGATGCTAATTGATAAAATCTTGTGTTTTCATCCATAATATTTCTTGTTTATTACACCAATCTCCCCTCAAAAGCACTTCTAAGTATTGACTGCCTGAGGGCCTCTGTTCTCAATAACGTTTCATCAATTGTTTTATCAAGATTATCCGCAACGGAAAATCTAATTTCTATTTCTTGGATAACTTGATATTGCTCTTTAATAGAACAAAAAGGGAATTTCAGTGACCTTAGGATTCTTTGGTTTAAAAATGCTCTGGAAGACCCCTTACATAAATTAAAAACTTGTTGTCGAATATTACCACCTTGAAAGAGGTAAACAAAAAATCGACTATCGATAATACAATTGTCCAAATTAATCTTTATAAGATTGGTTGATATAATAGAATTTCGCATAGAATCAGGTACTCGGCAAATTTCACCAACCGTACCAGAGCGAGATATTATTATATCATCTGTATTCACCATAAAACTCCTCAACTCCTTTGCCTTTTCTTTAGATACAAATATTTTATTTGGCATTTTAAAATTGCCCTCCCCAATGTTTTCAATACCAAGCACTGGCACTCCACTATCTTTATGCTCATGTTTTTTCAACATTGTTCCAAATGGTCCTGTATTCATCCCTTTTATCCCAGAACTAAAAAAATGATCTATATCAACCCAACTCCATGAATCAGGTAGTAATGTTTCATTGGACAAGTCATTCGTCAACCTCCCCTCAAACGCCCACTTCAGCACCGACTGCCGGTAAACCTTTAGCTGTTCCTTGGCCCTTTGCAAGTTGTCAATGCCATTATCAAGTTCAGAAAACAACTCCTCTATTTTGGCTACGATGCGGTGCTGCTCGGGGAGGGGGGGGAGGGGAAGTTTTATAGTAGAAAGGTTTTTTCGTGATATTCGTTTTCTTGTAGAGCCACTTTGCAATTCACTAATTTTATTTCTACTCTGAGGACTGTTTATTACATATTTTAAATAAGGGATAGAAATAAACTTGTTTTCCGGTCTAATGATACATATATCAACTACTGTTACGAACTTTGAGTTACCTTCTAATTGGAAAATACAAGCTCTGCCTAAAGGATCTGGTAATCGTGCTACCAAAAGATCTCCTTTCCGAAGAAATGTACAGTTTAATTGTTTTGCTTTTTCAAAAGTTAAAAACCGCTTGGATTTGTTTTTAAATTCTCCATCACCAATATCTGCTAATTGAATTAATCGCACTGCTCCATTTGGATCTTGATCTTTAGTTTCCACCCAATCTCCATCACTGAATACACCCGACTCTGAAATCATTTCAGATATAGTTATCAACTTCCATTCTTTCGTGATACCCATTTTATTTGTAACGCTGCCAATTATCATTTCTCCTTTATGTAATTTGCTCCCCAAATAATAAAAACAACTGCTAAAATTGCCATTCCCACTTTACCTATAGGACCATATTCAAATTCTTCGCTATCAATCCAAAAATATAAAGGAATACCCAAAAAAATTACCAAAACAATTAAGGCAATTATAAAATCAGTCCTCCCTGAATCCTTGTTTTTACTCACAATTATTAAGCCTATTGATTCTTATAAAAATAAATAAATAAAACTTACAGAACACTAAGCAACCAATACTTCATTCAACTCATCCACAATCTCATACATCTCCTCCCCAAACAACTGATACATCCTCCCAACACCTCCACTTGCATCAAACGGAGCATTGTCAAGATCCTCCACATCAAGATGCACACTGCTGGCAATATGATCCTTTATCATCCTCAGCCATTCCATTTGTTGCTCGTTAAACTTCACAACTCCTTCCTGTTTCTTAAACACCCAGGTTTGGAAGTTACGATCAACGGTCTTATCGTATGGGGTTAATTTATTATCCAATCCTGTCACCCTGCGGATAAGGGATACCAGGGCGATCAGCTCGCTTTTTGGACTTCTGTCATTAATATTGTCTAACATAGCATAGGCTGCCCATACATAAGCCGGTGCAAGGGTAGGTTTATTTGCTTTAAGGACCTGCAGTACTTCTTTGATCATTTTGTATGTAAGTTCTCGTCTGCGGTAAGGCTGGTTGTAAAAGATGCTCAATGCGGCAATCTCATCTTTGTGCTCTTCAAGGAAATCTTTGAACTCCTGAATAATTTTCTCTGCTTTATCAGATGCATTTTTACCCCATCCGGCAAAGGTTACCTTATCTAAGTTAACCTCATCTATCACCTGCTCTAAAGACTTACGAACATTGTCAACATAATCAATCAACATGGCATTAAAAGGATTTTTGGCCAGGTCAATCATTTTTTCTTTGATCTCCTCCAATTGTTCTTCTGCAATTGTTATATCATCTGAAAGCTGGTATTCCTTTCTTGCTTGCTCCTCAACCTTGTCAGGGTCAAATGGGTTAAGCAACAGATGGGTTACCTGGCGAATATTTTTACCATCTGCCATTTCGGTAAACTTCTCCTTTTCCTGATCACTCATTTGCCTGTCTAATCTTGAAAGTCGGCTGGCCAGTGATAGATAGGTGTCTTCATCCCTTGCACCCAGCATCACCCCTTGTAACAAATCTTTAAGTGGAACACTTTTCTTTCGTTCAAGTGGCCTGCTGTCGGTCTTAACGGACTTGGTAACCCCGATCGCATCTACGATTACAAAATGGGTTTTGGCTGTATTTACCGAAGGGGTTACTTGTTTCAGGTCTTCATAGTCCAGGGTGCGTGTTCCCCGGCCTTTCATTTGTTCAAAGTAATTCTTTGATTTCACATCCCGCATAAACAGGAGGCATTCAAGTGGCTTCACATCCGTGCCGGTGGCAATCATGTCTACAGTAACAGCAATCCTTGGATAATATTCATTCCGAAACTGGGCAAGTACCGACTTAGGATCTTCCTCGGTTTTGTAAGTAACCTTTTTACAGAACTCATTGCCTTCGCCAAACTCTTCCCGGACTACTTGTATGATGTCATCAGCATGACTATCCGTTTTAGCGAAAACAAGCGTCTTAGGTACTTCTGTCCGGTTTGGGAACATCTCCTTCAGCTTGTCCTTGAATGTGCGTATAATGTTGCGTATGGTGCTTGGGTTGACAATATCCTTATCAAGTTGCCTGGCACTGTATTCAATATCTTCGTCAAGCTGGGTCCAGCGTTTTTTCCTTGTCAACCTGTCCCTCACGTCAACAAACTCTTTTGCTTTTAGCTTAGCACCTTCTGCCGTGATCTCAGTGTCGATAGTGTAAACCTCATAACCCACATTAACACCATCCGCAACTGCCTCTTCATGGGAATATTCACTCACCACATTTTCATTGAAGAAACCGAATGTACGCTTATCGGGTGTTGCTGTTAAACCAACGAGGTAAGCATCAAAATAGTCCAATACCTGCTTCCAGAGATTATAAATAGAGCGGTGACATTCATCGATCACAATGAAGTCGAAGAACTCCATAGGTACTTTGGGATTGTACACAACAGGCAAAGGCTCTTTCGGCTGCCAGGCTGATTCGTTGGGATTGACATCCTCTGCTTCGGCTTCCAGATCCTCTCCTTTCAGGATGGAATACATGCGTTGAATGGTACTGATACATACCTGGCTGTTGGGAGGGACATAAGAGGATTGCAAACGCTGCAGCACATACAGTTCAGAAAACTTCCTGTTATCATCCTGAGGGATGAATTTCATGAACTCCTGCTCTGCTTGTTCGCCCAGGTTACGGGTGTCCACAAGAAATAGGATACGCTTTGCATTAGTGAATTTGAGAAGACGGTAAACAAAGGTTATGGCCGTGTAGGTCTTTCCTGAACCGGTAGCCATCTGTATCAAGGCCCTTGGCCGGTTATTCCGGAAAGAGGTTTCAAGATCGACAATAGCATTGAACTGGCATTCTCGCAAGCTTTGTATTTCCAGGGTAGGTAGATTGTTGAACCTCTCCTGTATGGTTACATCCTGTTTCAACCACTCTGCCAGGGTTTCAGGCCTGTGAAAAGTAAAAACAGGCCGTGAACGGGGTTTAGGATCCATAAAATCAGTGAACCTTGTCAGCACCCCTGTGCTTTCATAAACAAACCTCAGTGGATCATTCTCAAAGTATTTAAGTTTGCTTTTCGCATAATCGCCTGATTGTTCCTCAACAATGGTCAGGTGATGTCCTTCCTCTTCACGTTTGGCTTCAAGGATACCGACTGGTTTCCTGTTAATGAACAAAACATAGTCAGCGGGACCGACCTCAGTTTGATATTCCCTCACAGCAATCCCCGGACCGGCAGAAAAGTCAATAGAGTCCATATTCTGGATCACCCAACCGGATGCAGTAAGCATCCTGTCGATCTTTTCTCTTGCTTTTTGTTCTGGAGTTAAGTTAGCTGCCATGGGTTGTTCGTGGAGGTAAATATATGGAGAAATGACGGATATTAACTCCTTTATTTCTTATTTATTCTAAGCAAGCATGGAATCTAATTCCGGAGAGTTCAGGACATCATGATGAAGTAATAGCACAGAGTGCTGTTGTGCAAGAGCAATAGCTGAAGGCGTAAAGCTTGAATTTGTTATTACAATTCCTTTAAAAACCTTGTAATAATTCATTCCTGAATAAATTTCCTGAATTGCTTTGTTGCCAACTGGTTTGTTATACTTCTTGCATTGGATGACTACCTTCATCCCATTTTTCTCAGCAATTAAATCCACACCCTGATCTCCAGAGCCAGGTGTATTTTGTACCTGCCAATTATTCTTTTCTAAAATCCTTTGGCAAAAACTTTCATATTCATGGCCTGTCATGGTTTCATCATATACAATATCCTGCCTCAAATCACCCTGTGCGGCAATTGCTGTATCATCAATGATTTTTTCAAAATTTGATCTTCCTCGCCGATGCATCCCTAATAGCCATTTCTTTTCAATTGTATCAAATTCCGGTTCAACATGCTGGTTAAGGAAATACTGTATCCCCAATTTATACCATTTATCTGTTATTTCTTTTCCATAAGGATCAAGAAAGACTAATTGGCTTCTTTGATTGGCTAAGGCTAATTTGTGTTTCATTGCGATGTGTTTACACTTGGTCAATGCTGTTTCGTAGCCGTTATTATATTTTTGCTGATCACGTTTTTCTGGTTTCCAATGTTCCTTTATAATTTGGTTTTTTTTGCGTCTATCTTTAGTACCCTTTATAATTCCAATCAAAATTGATCCACTAAAAGTAAATATCAAAAGGGAAGCAAAAGAAGACCAGGTTCCCCATATTGACATTGTTATAACATATGTTAAAATAGCAGCCATTGGCATGCCAATGGCTGTTGCGATTAGCCAGTGACGCAATTCTGTTCTTAAATCAAATTTTCCTGTACTTACATTAAATTGTGCCATAATCGATTATTTAAAACCTCATTGAATCATCCTCATAATTGTGATATATGAAGGATGAGCTTGC
>JAUVKW010000004.1 GCA_030596025.1 Bacteroidota bacterium
CAGTTGGTTAGAGTCCCGACTTGTCGGGATTAATCAGAGGGCCCTGGTTAAAATTCAGGATGAGGAAGTTTTTAAAAAGATATTTATTAAATTCCTCATTAGCTCAGTTGGTTAGAGTCCCGACTTGTCGGGATTAATCAGAGGGCCCTGGTTAAAATTCAGGATGAGGAAGTTTTTAAAAAGATATTTATTAAATTCCTCATTAGCTCAGTTGGTTAGAGCATCTGACTGTTAATCAGAGGGTCCTTGGTTCGAGTCCAAGATGAGGAGCCAAAAAACGGAGATAAATTCTCCGTTTTTTGTTTCACAATGTTTTATATATACATCATATATTCTTCCTCAGCTGACAGATATTATATCGGTTATTCTGATGATCCTAACAGAAGGCTTGTTGAGCATAACACCAAACCTTTTAATACATACACCAGCAAACACAGGCCCTGGGTTCTGAAAGCTGTTCTTCCAATTTCTGAAGATAGAGGTCAGGTTATGAAAGTTGAACGCTACCTAAAAAAACTCAAAAGCAGAAAAATCATTGAACAACTCATTGAAAATCAAGATTCTCCTGAACAAATAACTCAGCTCCGAAAAACCTGGAATCTTTGATTCCTTTGTTTTTCGAGATTGGTTAGAGTCCCGACTTGTCGGGATTAATCAGAGGGTCCTTGGATCCCTGTCCCGATAACGCAGTGTATCGGGAGAGTCCAGGATGAGGAGCCAAATAAAAATTTAGAAGGGTGTTATCTTTATAGACAACATCCTTTTTTATTCTGTTTTCAATATGATCTTACCATATTGTGTATATATACTTATTAGTGAAGTTGATCATCAGCTATATATTGACTATACAACCAATAAAATATTTTATCTTTATAAAACTCATTCAATACTTAAATAATGAAAACAATCATCCGCTTTTTAATTATTATTTTAATTATCAGTTCATGTACAAGTCCTTTAGATCAGAAAATTAAATATCCAATAACAAAAAAGGGGACTGTTGTTAACACTTACTTCGGAGTAGAGGTTCCGGACCCGTATCGTTGGTTTGAAGATGACATGTCAGAAGAAACTGCTGCATGGGTTAAGGGGCAGAATGAAGTAACTTCTAGTTATTTGGATAAGATCTCGTTCAGAAATACCATAAGTGAAAGGCTTTCTGAAATGTGGAACTACGAAAAATATACAGCACCCTTTAATGAAGGTAATTATACCTATTTCTATAAAAATGATGGGCTTCAAAATCAATTTGTTGTATACCGTCAAAAAGACGGACAAGAACCTGAGATTTTCCTGGATCCCAACAAATTTTCTGAAGACGGAACCACTTCTCTTTCAACACTGGAGTTTTCCAAAGATGGAAGTTTAGCTGCATATTCGATTTCCGAAGGTGGATCAGACTGGAGAAAAATAATAGTTATTGATACTGAAACAAAAAAAATAATAGGGGATACTTTAACCAATGTTAAGTTCAGTGGAATAGCATGGAAAGGAATTGAAGGATTTTACTATTCCAGCTATGATAAACCAGAAGGTAGCGAACTTTCAGCTATGACAGATCATCACAAATTATATTTCCACAGGAAGGGTACACCTCAAAGCTCTGATGAACTAATTTTTGGAGCTGATAAGAAACGAAGATATGTTGGAGCAGATGTTACTGAAGACCAGAAATACCTGATAATTTCTGCCTCAATATCTACAACAGGAAACGAGTTATATATACAGGACTTAAGCAATAGTAATAGTCAACTTATAACGGTGGTTGATAATTTTGATAACAACCATTCTGTCATTGATAATGAAGGAACAACGCTTTTCATCCTTACTAACCTGAATGCACCCAACCAACGCATAGTAACTGCTGATGCATTTTCACCCGGCCCTGAAAATTGGCTTGACTTCATTCCCGAGACTGAAAATGTACTAACACCTACAACAGGTGCAGGGTATTTCTTTGCCAATTATATGGTCGATGCAATCTCAAAAGTTAAACAATACAACAGGCAGGGTAATCTTTTGCGGGAAATTGATCTTCCCGGTATTGGTTCCGCTTCAGGTTTTGGTGGAAAAAAGAATGAGGAAGAATTATTCTTCTCTTTCACAAACTATATCACTCCTGGTACAATTTATAAGTTCGACCCGGTATCAGGTAATACTGATGTGTATAAAAAGCCTGATGTGAACTTTATTGGAGATGAATATGAATCTAAACAGATATTTTACGAATCAAAAGATGGCACAAAGATTCCTATGATAATAACCTATAAGAAAGGAACTATTATGAACGGTAAGAATCCTGCTATTTTATATGGATACGGAGGATTTAATATAAGTATGACACCAGGTTTTAGTGTTACAAATGCACTATGGCTTAAACTGGGTGGCATATACGCTGTTCCAAATATAAGGGGTGGTGGAGAATATGGTGAAAAATGGCATCTTGCCGGAACAAAAATGAACAAACAAAACGTATTTGATGACTTTATTGCAGCCGGGGAATACCTGATCGAAAACAACTATACCTCAAGTGATTATCTGGCTATTAGGGGAGGTTCAAACGGGGGCTTACTTGTAGGTGTCGTTATGACTCAAAGACCCGATTTGCTGAAAGTGGCACTACCTGCAGTCGGTGTACTTGATATGCTGAGATATCATACATTTACTGCCGGTGCAGGATGGGCATATGATTATGGTACATCTGAAGAAAGCGAAAGAATGTTCAAATACCTCCTCGCTTATTCACCTGTTCATAATGTTAATAAAGGAACGGAATATCCAGCTACACTTGTAACAACCAGTGATCATGACGACAGGGTTGTTCCTGCACATTCATTTAAGTTTGCAGCAGAGTTGCAGGCTAAACAAATAGGAACTGATCCTGTACTTATCAGGATTGAAACAATGGCCGGGCATGGTGCAGGGACTCCGGTTAACAAGACTATTGATAAGTATGCAGATATATTCAGTTTTACTCTTTATTCGATGGGAATAAAAGAAATTGAAGACTGAAGATTCCCCTATTGACATCATTGGTTCTGGATTTATATTATTAAAAATCGCACGAACAAATACCGCAGATAGTATTAGCTATGAATCATTCCCATTGAACCAAAATTATCCTGTTTCTTTAGATTTTATACTATATTTGCAGCCTAAACAAAAATTAGAATTATGAAAGCAAAAATTACAATTGGGGTTATTCTATTAAGTGTTATGATGTTCTCTGCCTGCAATACTTTAAAGGTAGTAGTGGATTATGATAAATCTGTTGATTTTTCTAAATATACTACTTATGAATATTATGGATGGTCAGCAGAAAGTGATAAAATTCTGAATCCTTTTGATAAAAAGCGGATAGAATCTGCATTTGGAGAAGAGCTCAATAAACGTGGATTGAAATATGTTGAAGAAGATGGTGATCTGATCATTACTCTTTATATTCACACTGAAGATAAAACTCAGGTAACTGCGAATACAACTTCTATGGGGATGTATGGTGGTGGTTATGGTGGATATTATGGTCATGGGCCACGTTATGGTTGGGGCCCGGGATATGGAATGGGGCATTCCACAACCACATACAACGAGTATGATTATAAAGTTGGAACATTGATTATTGACATATATGATACTAAGAAAGAACAACTAATCTGGGAATCTGTAGGATCAAAAACCATTAACAAAGATCAGGATAGTGCGGCTAAAGAACAAAGTATCAAACAGACAGCCAATCAAATGATGTATAAATACCCGGTAAAACCTATAAAGAAAAAATAGTATTATATCGTTTCAATATTTTGAAAACCCCTGATGCTTGCATCCGGGGTTTTTAGTATGCGGACAATAAATGATATATAAATTACGCCAACTCATTAAATAATTTATGATATTCAACCTGACCAGCAACATTCTTTAGAAATCCTCTTTTCAATTCCATGATCATAAAAACCTCCTCAGGGACATCATAAGAGCAGCTAATATTAAGATTTCTTGAGGGTTCAAAACCAAACCTCGGGTAATATTCAGGATGACCCAAAACCGCAACAGCCTTAAAATCATTTTGATTACATCGATCTAATCCGTGCTTTACCAGTCTCGATCCAATACTTTGCCCCTGATACTCAGGCAGTACAGCCATAGGGGCAAGCGCCATAATTTCAATCCTGGAATTTTCTGAAATTATATGTGCCTGCGAAAATAAAATATGACCCACAAGCTTATCATCAAGTTCAGAAACCAAAGAAATTAATGGGATACCCGATTTTCTTAATTTATCTACCAGTAAGCTCTCCTCTGATGTACCAAAAGCTTTGCAGTTTATTTCGTATACTGCTGAAAAATCTGCCTCTCTTTCAGTCCTGATAATTATATTTTTCGACATATTAATAATATTTAATAATTCTATTGTTGCGAGTTTCCTGACGCCTGGCAAAATTCACCCAATTTATATACCTGTTTTTATTGGAAGGCGTAAGGACGTTAAAAAACGATTCTGCAATTTTATTTGAACTGAGTGCATCTTTCAAGTCCTCCGGCATTTCTACTCTTTTTTTACTGGTATATGCATTTTGCCAGATTCCTTCCTGGCGATGGTGGTTGCTCTTCAACCAGTCCCTCCATTCTTCACGGGTTTGTAGATAAAGCTTTTCCCTGATCTCCATAATAATTAATAATTCCCTTTCCAGCCCAGAATAGCTGCTGGTAGTATATGGGCAAAATACAATAAACCAGCTGCGATTACTACGTTAATGGGGCCTTTTTCTATTACAGCAAAGGCATAAATAATCAGTATTGTAACTATGGTAAATACAGAATAAGATATTCTCAATGCTTCAGAAACCAATTGTATTTCTCTTTCATCAAGTATTTCTATCTTTTTATGGTTTATTTTCCATAAGCCCGTTTGCCAATAAGCTTTATGAAAAGTAATAACTACTGCTATCAGGAATAAAATTTCGAGGCCTGCCAACAATATTTTAATCTCTGCATATTTCATAAGCTCAAATAATACCACTATAGCTAATATTGTGATAGCATTTATAATGATCATCATTTTTGTCCTGTTTTTAAAAGTTGATTTTTCCATGATTAATTAATTATTTGTTTTCTTATTCAGCAATTCATCGCTTAATGCTTTTAATGGTTTGGTAGAAAAAATGAAGGGTATGGGCAATTTAAATACCTCACTGATTCGAAAAGCAAGGTCCAGGCTTGGATTGTATTCTTCACGTTCAAGGTAGCCGATAGTCTGAAAATTAACACCGATTTTTTCGGCAAGTTCCTGGCGGCTCATCTTGCGCTCTATCCTTAATACAGCAATCCTGTTAAATATTTTTCTTGATTTCATGTTGCAAATATATGCTTATTATTGTATATATGCAACATTTGGTTGGATTTTATATATGTATAGATTTTTTTAAAGCACCTGGTGGATAAACTTACATTACGTAGTAAAATAAGGAACTGTTTTAGCTTATTAACATGAACTTTCTGTAAGCCTGGGACAAGATTATTGTATTTCATCCGGAAATTCCTGATCAGGGTTTTCAAAACCGGCTTCCTCATCCTGATCTTCATCCTCCCAATCATACTTCTTGGCCTGGGGACCAAACTTCCTGTAGTGAACAGCGAGAATTACACCGGCAATGGATCCTAATAGATGAGATTCCCATGAAATCTCTTCTTTTATGGGGAAAATTCCCCATACCAGGCTACCATATAGAAATACCACAAGAAGGGATATTGCAAGTAAGGGTATGTAATTGCGAATAATTCCACTTAGAAATAGAAAAGCCGCGAATCCATATATTAAACCACTCGCCCCAATATGATATGCTTCACGGCCTCCAAACCACACCCAGATACCTGACATAAGCCAGGTCAGGAAAAAAATCCTTAAAGCAAGATTTGGATAAAAATAAAAAATCGCACCCATCAAGGTAAGTAAGGGAATAGAGTTATCAACCAGATGCCGGAAATTTGCATGAATAAGTGGCGAAAACAAAATCCCCTTTAAACCACTCAGCTTCCTGGGAAAAAGCCCATACCTGGAAAAGTCAAGATTTAAACCTATTTCTACAAACCAAACCATCCAAATGAGCAAAAGGAATAGTAAGGGGAAGGCAAGACTTAACCAGAGCCTGTTTTTATCTGCATTTTTATCCTCCATAAGCTGATATCTATTCCATTCCTAGCTTGATTAAATATCCTGCATATTTTCGTGTGTTGATGACATGGCCCCCTTCAAATATCAGATACTGACCTTTAATTCCAACAAGCCTCCCACGAAAATCAGGATTCTTATCCAAATTTATGCTCATTACCTTTTCAGGATAAACCTGAATCGGATAATTAATTTCCACCTCTTCATTATCCATTGTAATATAGTCCTTCATGGGATCAGGTAAAAACTCAATAGCATGCTTTTTAGCCTCCTGCAAATCAATATCTCTATCAATTTCATTCTTAAGCATTTCCCTCCAATTTGTCCTGTCCTGAAAATTCTTTTTCAATTCTACCTCAATGATCCCGGCAATATACCTGTTGGGTGTTTTCGCTAATCGTATAGCTTTCCATGCACCTTGATCTATCCACCTTGTTGGCAGATTTGAACTTTTAGTAACACCAACCTTTAATCCACTTGATATAGCAAGGTAAACAAAATGATCCTGCAAACAATTTTTTTCTGACCATTCCATATCCCTTGAAACTCCATTATGAGCTTCACACAATTCAGGGCGGATAATACAAGCATCAGTTTGTGGAAGGCTTATAAAGCATGGATAGCAATAACCCTGAGCAAAAGAAGTTTTTGTCTTCTGACCACAATAAATACAATGAATTTCTCCCTGATATGACAAGTCCACATTCTTCCCAATTTGTTCATTCATGTTTTGAAACTCATCCCCAATAGGCAAGGCATATTGAACATTTTCTCTCCCTTCCATTATTGCCCGGTCAAGAAAAGTTTTCATTTTTCGAATATTTCCTGTCAATTCCATACAATTAAAGTCATTTTCAATGAATACTATTTTATTTTGTTAAATATACCTGAATTTATACTACTCTTTTTCAGTACATTAGTGAGTTTTAGTGAATATATTTTGAATATTTTAGTACTATGTCTTGCATAGTTCTATTTTATTTACATATCTTTGTATCGGACATTAGAATGCAATGAATAGTACTATCTATTAAACTAAAAAATTCTTAATAATTAATAAAGTTAAAAAACATGAAGCAAACCTACAGCATAAATCTTGGCGGAATGGTGTTTAACATCGACGATGATGCATATCAGGTATTAAAAAAGTACCTGGAACAAATTGAGATGCACTTCGCAAACACATCAGAACGTCAGGAGATTATGGCAGATATAGAGGCTCGAATCGGAGAACTTTTTCATGAAAGAAATAAAGCTTCAAATAGGGCTATCGACCTAAAGGAGGTAGAAAACGTGATAAGCATCCTTGGAGATCCCGATGAAATAGGAGAATCTGAAAATGGATCAGCTCCAAAAAGCAAAGAAAAATACCGATCGTCCTCTTCAAGAAGAATGTATCGTGACCCTGATAATCGCATCCTTGGAGGAGTTTGCTCTGGCATGGGTGCATATTGGCAAATTGACCCCCTGGTATTCAGGATTATTTTTGTGATTACCATTTTTGGTTTTGTAGGGCCCATTATTTATTTGATTTTATGGGTTGTTATCCCGGAAGCCAAAACCACAGCCCAGAAGCTCGAAATGAAAGGGGAACCAGTAAATATTTCAACCATAGGCAAATCTGTTAAGGAGGAATTTGAGAATGTTAAAACCCGGATGAATCTGTGAAACAAACTGTATATAATAAAAACTTAAAAATACCAAATAATGAATGTTGAAAATACACAAGCCCAGATGAGGAAAGGAATACTTGAATATTGTATTCTTTCAATCCTTGAAAAAGAGTCAGTATATGCCTCAGACATTATCAAGCAACTTAAAGAGGCTAAAGTCATTGTTGTGGAAGGAACTCTTTATCCAATATTAACCCGTCAGAAAAATGCCGGATTATTGAGCTACAGGTGGGAAGAATCCACGCAAGGTCCTCCACGAAAATATTATGAACTTACAGATCCGGGAAAAATATTTCTGAAGGACCTTGATAAATCATGGCAGGATCTTGTGAAGGCAATTAAACTAATCAGAACACAAAAATAATGCCTCATAATTGAATTGAAAATTATTAAAAACAAGACAATGAAAAAGACCATAAAAATAAAAATTGGAGGCATCGTTTTTCATATTGATGATGATGCATATTCTATGCTTCAGCAATATTTACATTCACTGGAGGATTATTTCAAAGGAAAAGCAGAAGGGAAGGAGGTAATGGAGGATATTGAAAGTAGAATCGCAGAGATCTTCCAACAAAAGGCGAGTAAACAAAAGGAGGTTATCGATCAGGAAGATGTGATTGCAATGATTGAAGTGCTGGGGCAAGCCAAAGATATCATTGAAGAAGAAGGTTTTCAGAATTCTGAACCAAAACAGACATTTCCCCAATCTGGAAAAAGATTATACAGAGACCCTGACAATGCGGTCCTTGGGGGTGTTTGTAGTGGACTTGGCTCATACTTTAACACCGATCCGATATGGTTCAGGATCCTCTTCCTTATCCTACTGCTTGTTTATGGGGCCGGCCTGGTATATATCATCTTATGGATTGTACTCCCCAAAGCAGAAACTGCTGCTCAAAAACTGGAAATGAAAGGACGAAATGTTACCGTTCAAAATATTGAAAAAACCATTAAAGAGGAATTTGAAACAGTGAAAGGAAACCTGAATAAACTTAAGGATACAAAATCATATAATCGTTTCAATGATGTGGTTCATGACATTTTCATAGCAATTGGAAGCATTTTTCTTTTCATCTTAAGAACAATCCTGGTAATCATAGGTGTAGTATTTATTATTGTTGGATTTGTAAGTCTTGTTAGTTTCCTCGGAGCTCTTTTGTTTAGCAACACTCTGATTTTTACAGATATGCTGGATATTCCAAGGTTTTATCTGCCCCATATTCTACCAATCTTTGTTGGCCATGGAAATGTATCTCTTATAATGATTGCTCTTTTACTTACTATAATGATTCCCCTTTTGGCGCTTATATATGGTGGCATAAAAATAGTATTCAGACTTAAAGTAAAAGATAAGGCAATTGGTCTTTCTGCTTTTGTTATCTGGCTTATATCATTATCTGCCCTGGCGTCCATTGGAATCTTTGAGGGAGCAAATTACTCTGAAAGTGCAAGAATTACCACCACACATAGTTTGAAAAATATAAATGCCGATACCCTGTACTTAGGAATGAATGAGAAACCATTAAACTTTGATCAAAAAGAATTTGTGCGCTTTGAAGTCGACCATGATGGAGTATACAGGGATCCCCAAACAGGTATTATTTATGGGAGACCCAGGTTAGATATTGAAAGAAGTGAATCGGGGGAGGTGGAACTCGAGATCCTGAGAAAATCCCGGGGGCGCAGTTCACAACAGGCATGGGAACACGCCAGGGAACTCGAGTATCACTGGGACATACAGGACTCTTTGCTCCTTTTCAACCATTACTTTAAACTCTCTGAAAAACAGCGATGGAGAGCACCTTATTTACAGCTTACCTTAAAGGTGCCGGAAGGAAAAGCAGTTTACATTGGCAATGATTTAATTCAAATTATTGACGATATTGAAACCCCTGAATATCAAAGAAGTTATTATATAGCAGGAAAAGTATGGATAGTAACTGAAGAAGGCCTTGTAGAATCAGATGATTGATTATTATTAATGTGTTTAGTTGTCTATTCTTAATAGCTATCAGAATTTGAGCTCATGTAATCACTAATGATCCATATATTTCACCGCTTCCTCCAGAATAGAGAATTCGATATTGGTCTGTCTGTGTTCATATACTGGGGAAGCGGTTTTTTCATTAATAAGGTTAAGATTGAGGCTGAGGCGAAAGATAGCATTATTAGGTTTAAAAACTGCCAGATACAAAAAATATCGCATTTTCATAAATAGTATATAATCAGGTTTGTATAGTAATTGATTGGGGTAATTTGGGTGACCCAGTGTCGAAGTCAGGAAAAATAAGTCGAAAAATCATAAGGTTTATTTTTTACTCACCGGGTGACTCCCAGTTACCCGGTGAGTTATATATCCCAGCTATTTTTATAAAAAACCTGAGAGATTCAGGATTCCTTACAGCATCCAAACTAATTACTTTCCCCGGATCCTGCCCTGCCAATATTTTCTTAATTGGAGTTTCCATTTTCTTCCCACTGATAGTATATGGAATCGCATCCACCCGGATAATTTCATCTGGTACATGGCGAGGCGTATATTCCTTCCTGATAGTAATCTTTACCTTATCCCTGATCTCCTCATTGAGTTCCATACCCTTCTTCATAACAACAAACAGGGGCATTCTTGATTCACTTCCAGCTTTTTCAACAAACAGAATCAAACTATCAACAATTTCCGGAATCTTATCTACCACCCTGTAAATTTCACTGGTTCCAATTCTTACACCTCCACGATTGAGTGTGGAATCTGACCTGCCATAAATTATCACTCCCTGCCTGGGAGTAATCCTGGTCCAGTCTCCATGCCTCCATTTTCCAGGATACATTTCAAAGTAACTCTCCTTATATCGCAGGTAATCCTTATCATTCCAAAAATAAATTGGCATGGAGGGCATAGGTCGGGAAATAACCATCTCTCCCATTTCATTCTGCACCGCTTGGCCTTTTTCATTTAAAGCTTCCATAGAACAGGCCAGGGCACGACATTGAATTTCCCCTGCATAAACCGGCCACATTGGATTGCCACCCACAAAGGCACTACACACATCTGTACCACCACTCATGGAAACAAGCCAAAGATCATTTTTCACTTCCCTGTATATCCAGTCAAATCCTTCAGGTTGCAAAGGCGAGCCTGTTGAACTCAATGACTTTAAATTATTAAGATCAAAGTCATTAGAGGGATAGATTCCTCCCTTCATATTGGCATCAATAAAAGCCGCACTGGTCCCAAAATGATGGATACCCACCTCTTGAATAAATTCCCAGAGAACATTCATGTCAGGATATCCCGGACTGCCATCATAAAGGACCAGTACTCCACCAATAAGTAAGGAGGCCTGAATATAATTCCACATCATCCATCCTGTGGTTGTATACCAGAAACAACGATCTCCGGGCTTTATATCATTATGAAAAGTAAGATACTTTAAATGTTCCAGCAACATCCCCCCATGGCTGTGGGTAATGGCCTTGGGCAAACCGGTTGTGCCCGAGGAATAAAGCACCCACATTGGGTGGCTAAAAGGCACTCTTTCAAATTTTAATTCTTCTGAGTTATGTGAAATTATATCTTCCCAATTAATGGAGTTGGGAATCTGACTTGCTCGTTGTTCTGTTTTATCATTCGGAATAATGATGAGTTTTTTTAAACTCCCTAAAGCTTCACTTATTTTGACAATTTCTTTCGACCTGTCAAAAAATTTGCCTCCATATTGGTAAACATTAACCGCAATCAACACTCTGGGTTCAATCTGTGAAAACCTGTCTATAACCGAAGCCGTACCAAAATCCGGAGAACTACCTGACCAGACAGCTCCAATTGAATTCACAGCCAGAAACGCAATATTAGCCTCAGGGATGTTTGGAAGGTAAGCTGCAACACGATCACCTTTCTTTATTCCAATAGACAGAAGATATGACCTGAAAGCAGATACTTTCTGCCTGAGTTCTTTCCAGCTTATTTTCTGAACTTTGGAAGATTCTGATTTATAAATAATGGCTGGATGGTCTTCTGTTTCATTTCTGAAAATATGCTCTGCATAGTTTAAATATGCCCCTTCAAACCACTTGGTATATGGCATTTTATGTTGAGAAACCACAGAAGCATAAGGGGTGGAAGAAACTACTTTAAAATATTTCCAAAGAGACTCCCAGAAATCCTTTAAATTCTGAATCGACCATAACCAAAGATCGTGGTAATCTTCAAAAACAAGATCATAATTTTTCTTCAGCCATTGTATATAATTGTACAGATTGGATTTCTTCTTTAAGTCTGAAGAAGGTTCCCATAGTTTTGCAGGTAATTTTTCTGTATAGGAATTCGTCATTAAAGTATTGCTTGTCTGTGCATTATCCTTTTATAATTCCTGTTTATTGTTTGTTTATATCTAAAGTCTTTTAACTAAATTATTAAGAGCCAGAAAATGCAATTTTTTTAATTAAACTTGTTCAAACAATAATTCAACTAATTAAATCATTTTGTTTGTAAATTATATACTCCCTGAGTTACAATTTTTGTCAAATCTCCACCAGCAATAATTTCAGAAAAACCATTAGACACACTACCAATATTAACATTCATCTTTCGAAGGTAATAAATTTGATTATCAGATTTTTCAACAATAAAAACATAATAATCTTTGCCAGATTTTAAAATGGCTTCATTTGGTAAGGCTTTTGCTTCTCTTTGATTAACTATGATCCTTGCTTCTATGTATGAATGATTAATAAAACTATGCTCATTTTTAATTTTTGCAATGCATTGTATGGTCTTAGATTCCAAATTAATAGTTCTTCCTACCGAACTTAATGTTGCATAATGAATAGAATTAGGTTCTCCCAAAGAATTAAATTTGATATTTTGTCCAATGTTTAACTCTTTTAGATCATTTTCAAAAACTGACAGTTTTAGTTGCAGTTGATTAACATTAACAATCTCTATAAGGTTCTTTTGTTGCTCAATAAATTGTCCGAGTACTATATTGAGATTTGTAATGTATCCATTAATAGGGGCAATTATTGAAAGCACAGAATATAATTCTCCTGCTTCAATTTTCGAAACATCTAGCTTTAGGAGTTTCAATCGCAATTTTAATGACTGATATTTTGCCATCATAGCTTTGTATTCGCTTTCTATGGCAATAAAATCTTTTTCTGCTCCAATTTTTTCATTAAAAAGGGCTTTACTCCTTTCATAATCGGCTTTTAATCGCTTGAGTATCGCTGAAGTTTCTGCAAAATCTTGTTGAAGAACAATAAGCTCATTGGTGGAAACCGTACATAAAATCTGACCTTTTTTTACATAATCGCCCTGGGAACAATGTATAGTTTCAACTATTCCTGATATTTTGGTGCTGATCTGGGCCATCCCGTTTACCGGAGCTGTAATATATCCATTGCATTGAACCTCATCTTGAAAATTCCGGATAGTTACTTCTCCTATTTTCATACTGTCAGATTCAAATTGTTTTTGCGTAATTTGAAAGAGATGATCTGCTTCACTAGCAACATCTTCGCTGGTTCTTGAAGTCTTAGCACACCCAAATGTGATAAAAACCATCATTATAAATACGGCCTTGATAAAATCATATCGTCTCATTGTGTCTCTTTGTTTATTTGGTTAAATAATTAATTTCCAAAGCAACTTTATTGTATTTCGAAACATTTTCTAAATAATCTATGCTTAACGTCAAGGCATTTTCAATACTTAACACAAACTGAAAGAAATCTATTTCACCTATCTGATAAGTTTTTTGGGAGGAACGAATGATTTCTTCGCTCAATTGCTTTCCCGTCGTATTATAAAAATCTAATGATTTCTGATATTTCATAAGTTCACTCTTCAGTTCAGCAAGTTTTGCTCTGGTGGTTGACAGATAATGTTCGTACAAATTCTCGTTAATGTTTATTGTAATTTTATTAGCTTTTATTCTGGCCTTTTGCTCTCCAAAAAATAAGGGTAGCATCAAACCAAATTGAAAGCCCTCATAGTTTTTAGCACCTGCATATTGATTTGTTCCAATAAAATAACTTAATGAAAAGTCCGGAAGCAACCGATTTCGTTGCAGCTTGAGCATGGCATTTTGATATTCTGATTGCATTCTCATAATTTCCACACCTGAACTTAATTCTAAATTGTTGTCTTTAACAGGTATTAAAGTTATATTTTGCAGTGGTACAACAAAAGCACTATCATATTGCATAAGGGCTTGTAATTTCTGATAAGCAATTTCCAGATTTGATTCTATTTGATTAACTGTAATGGTTATTTGTTGCCCTTTTGCTTTTGAATTCAGCAAATCAAGATGACTGATTTCACCTTGTTTATATTGAAATTCTGCATTGCTGCTAAAGTTTCGATATAAGCTGTCAATTTCCCTATAAAGATTTTGCTTATTCAACAGATACTGTATTTCAAAGTAGGTTTGCGAAATACTTTTAGTAAGCATTTGTTTCTTCCGTATCAATTCAACTTCTGCAATTGAAATATTTTTCTTATTCACTTCACTTTGGGCCGTATATACTGTAGGGAAATTGAAATTTTGCTCAAGCCCGAATATTTTTAGAGGATAGCCATTTTCTGCAATATTGTTTTGGTCGTAACCATAAAAAATCAGTGTTTTATCAATCGTAAATGATGTTGGTTTAAGAGCTTCGCTTTCTTTTACTTTTAGAGTATAGGCATTAAGTTCTTTATTGTTTTGGATTGCTAATTGAATAGCATCTTGCATACTCAATTCTTTAGTTTGTCCGAAAGAAGTGAATGCAGAAAGGGCAAAAATTAAACCAATGAACAATGTTTTTGACCTTATGAACTTCAATGGCCAAAGTGTAATACCTTTAACATTATAAAATATCTCGAAAAGCAAAGGCAATGCAATCATTGTAAGCATAGTGGAAGTTATCAAGCCTCCAATAACAACAGTCGCTAAAGGACGTTGCACTTCTGCTCCGGCACCTGTAGAGATTGCCATAGGCAAAAAGCCCATAGCTGCAGCTGCTGCCGTCAGCATTACCGGACGTAAGCGATCTTTAGTTCCTTTTAAAATAAGTTCTCGCATATTGGTCATTCCTTTTTGTTTTAAATCTTTTAAATGTTCAATTAATATAATTCCATTGAGTACGGCAATTCCAAAAAGAGCAATAAAACCAATACCAGCTGATACGCTAAAAGGCATTCCCCTGATCCAGAGAAAGAATACGCCACCTACTGTAGATAACGGAACTGCGGTAAAAATCATTATCGCGTCTTTGAGTGATTTAAATGCAAAGTGTAAGAAAATAAAGATTAGTACCAAGGCTAAAGGTACAGCAAACATTAAACGTTTAGTTGCATTTTTCAAATTCTCAAACTGCCCCCCATAAACAATATAATTACCAGGCTCTAAAGAAATATTTTCATCAATTATAACCTGAATGTCTTCAACAACCGATTGTAAATCACGATTTCGTACATTAACGCTAATCACAACACGGCGACGAGTATTTTCACGTGAAATTTTTGCCGGACCTTCAGAAAATGAAATGTCTGCCAACTCTTTCAAGGGAATTTGGTTCCCATTTGGTAATGGAACCTGAAGTTGTTGAATATTATTTATACCCATGCGATTTTGTTTTTGAAATCGAACCGCCAGGTCAAAACGTTTTTCTCTTTCATATACACTACCGGTAGTTTCTCCTCCAAAAGCCATGGCTAAATAACTATTTAAGGTTTGAATATCCAACCCATAATAGGCAATTTTGCTTCTATTGTATTTAACATTCATCTGCGGAAGACCAGCTGTCTTTTCAAGTATAATATCGGCTGCCCCTGGAACATCTTTGATAAGATTTTTAATTTCACTGGCTTTCTTATCCAAATAATCTAAATCCTCTCCAAATATTTTAATGGCAATATCAGCCCTAACACCGGTAATCAATTCATTAAATCTCATCTCAATGGGTTGTGTAAATTCATATTCAATACCCGGTAAAACTGATAAAGCATCCTTGAATTTATCAGCCAGTTCTTCTTTGCTTTTGGCCGAAACCCACTCTTTTCGAGGTTTTAGTTTTATTATCACATCAATTTCTTCCATCGACATAGGATCTGTCGGTATTTCTGCAGCTCCGATACGACTTACTATTTGATCAACTTCGGGGAAATTCTCGATGAGAATATTTTCCATCCGTGTAGTCATTTTTATTGTTTTCGAAAGAGAAGTTCCAGTTTTTAAAACCGGTTGAATTACAAAATCGCCCTCGTCCAGGGTAGGAACAAATTCACCGCCCATTTTTGAAAATATTATTCCTGTTAACAGTAATGATACTAATGCTGCGCCTAACACATAGCGTTTATGACTGCATGACCATCTTATTACAGGAAAATAAGAATGGTAAGCCAAATTCATAATCCATTTCGATAAGCTTTTTTTATGCTCCTTTTCGGGTTTCAGAAAAAGAGAGGCAGCAACGGGTAGCCAGGTTAAACCTAAAATCATGGCTCCAATAATGGCAAAGCTGAAAGATAATGCCATGGGGTGAAACATTTTGCCTTCAACACCACTGAGTGATAGAATAGGAATAAAAATAATAAGAATAATAATTTGTCCGAAAATTGCCGCGCTCATCATTTTGGATGCACCCTTAAATGCGATTTTATCAATTAATGCCTGACGTTCCTCTCCATTTACACTATCGAAGTCTGCCTTCTTTAATGTAATTCGTATGGCAATATACTCCACGATGATAACAGCTCCATCTATAATAATCCCAAAGTCGAGTGCGCCAAGGCTCATCAGGTTTGCGTCAATTCCAAAAACATACATCATAGATAATGTAAAGAGTAAAGTCAATGGTATCATTGATGCAATAACAAGAGCAGAACGAACATTTCCTAATAAAAGAAATACAATTAAAATAACAATGACGCATCCCAAAACCAGATTTTCTACTATTGTTAATGAAGTTTTTGAAATCAATTCACTACGTTCAAGAATTGGATTAACAAACACACCTTCGGGAAGATTTTTTTGAACTTCAGTAACACGCTTTTTTACCTCGTTAATTACTAATTTTGTGTTGGCATCCTTAAGCATCATAATTTGGCCAAGAACTTTCTCCCCTTGTCCATTAGCCGTAATGGCTCCAAACCGGTTAGCATATCCGTAATGAACTGTAGCAAAATCTTTTATCAATATTGGAATTCCATCATTGTTTTTTATAACAATATTTTCAATATCGTTCAGCGATTTCACCAGGCCATCACCACGAATAAAATAACTCTGGTTTGTCTTTTCGATATATGCACCACCGGAAATACTGTTGTTTGTCTTAAGTGCATTAAAAACTTCCATCAGGGTAAGGTCCATGCTTCGTAAACGTGAAGGGTCAATCGCTACTTCGTATTGTTTGAGATACCCACCCCAGCTATTCACTTCAACAACCCCCTTAATACCTGATAACTGACGTTTTACAATCCAATCCTGTACGGTTCGTAACTCCATCGGGGAGTATCTATCTTCATAACCTGGCTTTACATCAAGAATATATTGATAGATTTCGCCCAAACCGGTTGTAATCGGCCCCATTTCAGGTGTTCCAAAGCCATCGGGAATATTGGCAGAAGCTATTTTGATTTTTTCAGCAATCAATTGGCGAGGTAAATATGTGCCTATTTTATCTTCAAAAACAATAGTTACAACTGATAATCCGAATTTTGAAACCGATCGTATTTCTATTACACCCGGCAAGTTCGCCATTTCCAATTCAACCGGAGCCGTAATAAATTGTTCAATTTCTTGAGTTGACAGGTTTCCCGAAGTTGTAATGACCTGAACCTGATTGTTGGTAATGTCAGGTACTGCCCCAATCGGAATGTTAACAATTGCATATATTCCAAATGCCGAAATAGTAAGTGTAAACAATATAATAATCAACTTGTTTTTGACACTAAAATCTATAACTTTTTCTAACATGTGATTTTTTTTAATTGGAGTAAAGTCTATATCTATAAGGTTGACAATTTTACAATATATCCTGATTATTAAGGCTTGAAGAAGATTCTTCGAGTCTTGTGGGGGAATGTTGCCTTATTGGAATTCATAATTTAAGTCCATTTCCATTTTGAGTGTCCGGGTGCTTTCATTTAGGCTTAAATTCTACCCAAATACTTAGAGTAAGTCATTGCAATAGTCCGGTAAACAAAGTGTGCAAATTTGGTATATGGGATATACATAATTACCATCCATACTAAAACGAGATGAATAAAATAGAGATGGTAAGCATATGACCAGTTCTGCAACCTTGCAATTTCAATTATTAAACCAGAAGCCGTAAGAAGAAACAATGATATAATAAAAAACCAGTCAGAATAATTGCTATTAGTTCGTTTTTCACTATCAAATATCCTCTGCCATATCATGATGCTGCATCCAATTAAAAGAAACAAGCCTGCAAGATTTCCTAATATTTTTACAGGGTTCCAGAATGCCATTGGATATTCAAAAAACAATGTGGCCAGAATGGCATAAAATGTTACTGCCAACAACATTACGAATCCCCAGAATACTCCAAAATGAGCCCAATATCGGTATCGGTTAGTTGTGCAAAACCGGAAATTCTTATGAGTAAGTATTGTTGAAAGAACTGAAAAAAAACCCGGAAGTAAAGTTCCATTAGGTTTTACAACTGTTGTTGAATGTTTAAGATTTTTCCAATATTGTTTCAGACCTATTACAAAACCTGAAAAAGAAGCTAATACAAGTAGTAAAAAAGAAATATTCAATAATCCATGAGGGAAGAATTTTGAGTAAATAACCGGGCCATCGGGAATTTTAAAAGTTCCTGCCAGTATAAGAATTAAGGATATTATAACAACCGGAAAACCAATAATCAGAGGTAAAAAAGCAGGTTTTTGCATTATTATGCCAAGGAAATGCGGTTTTGCGTAATACTGATAACAATAATTACGTAGCGAAGCAATAACATCACCAGGTCTTATGTCTCGCGGACAGGTAGCTGAGCAATCTCCGCACTGATGACATAACCAGATATCAGGATCTCCAAGCAATTTATCTTTTAATCCCCAGCTAGCCCAGATCATCTCTTTACGGGGAAAAGGATTATTTTCAGGTGAAAGATCGCATACTGCAGTGCAACTCCCACATTGCATACAGGTAGTAAGAACTGATCCACAGTCCTTTTTAAGATGTTTAATAAAGTCAATATCCGGTTCTATGAAACTCATAAATTCTTAGTTCTACATTGTTTCAAATGCTTAATCTACAAGCATGAACTATTAGTGGTCATTCACTCCCTACGGTCGTGTCATTTGCAGGTTTCTCCTGCGTCAAATGATTGCTTCGCAATCGTCATTCAATTGTAATCGAGCGTTATCTTTATCTCCTTGTCATTCTCTCGCCACTTTTCAAGGCTAATTCCAAACTCTTCCAGGTCATACAGACCCTGAAAGGTTTCACCGCTCTTACATATCCTTAAATGGATTGGGCCCTATTTCTTCAATTGTTTCCAAATAATCCTCTATCATTTCAGGGATTCTATTAAACTCGTTGATTTCTATAAATTCAGTCCTGATTCTTTCAGGTTCAAGCATCATGGTTTGTAATGTTTCCTGTATATTTTCTCCCCGTGTTTCTGTTAGTTCACTGCCATGTATGTAGTGGCATTGATAATCATCTCCGGGCTTACATCCAATCTGAAGAATACCATCAAAGCCTTGCGACAGGGCATCGGAGATCCATACTTTATTAACCGAACCAATGCAGCGAACAGGTATAATTCTAATGTATGCGCTATATTGTAAATGGTTAATACCGGCCATATCAAATGCCGGATAAGCGTCATTTTCGCAGACAAATGCGAGGATCCGTGGTTTCTCCTCAAACTCATCTGGAATATGAACTGCCTTGATCATGGATGAAACAGCATTGATTGAAAAATCTTTAAAACTGATAATTCGCTCAGGGCAGGAACCCATGCAAATTCCACAGCTACGGCAACGATATGGATTAGGTAAAGGTGTTCCCTTTTCAGTTTCGTCATACGCTCCAAAGGGACATTCTTCAGTGCACCGTTTACAATCAGTACATCTTTGCATATATAGTTCAGGGGAACTAATGTCTCCCGAGCGCGGATGAACCGATTCGCCACGTTTGGTGCTTTCAATACATTGAATAGCTTTCAAAGCCGCCCCTGTAGCATCTTCAATACACGCAGATATGGTGCCAGGAGCCCTGATAGCGCCGGCAGCATATATACCGGTCCTCCGGGTTTCGTAAGGGAAGCAGATGAAATGTGAATCTGGAAAATTGTACTTAAGTCCTGGAAGACCTTTCCCCTGTCTGTATGTTAAATTGAGATCTTCACTATTACGGGGAGTCATTCCCGTGGCCAGTACCACCAGGTCAACTTTAATATTTATTACCTCATCAATTAAAGTATCCTTAACTGTGACCAGTAACTGATTGTTTTCTTCTGTAATCTCTGATACAGTTCCTTTTGTCAGGAATATTTGTTCGTCTTTTTGGATTTCTTTATAGAAATATTCAAGTTTCCCTGGCATTCTTATATCCTTGTATACTACAAACACCTTTGTTTCTGTACTGAAATTGCGGATATACTTTGCCTGTTTCAATGAAGTGGCACAACAGAATGCAGAACAATAAGGAAGATGTTTTTTGTCTCTGGATCCGGCACATTGTATAAACAGTACACTTTGTACATCCTGCCCATTTGAGGGGCGCACAATTTTGCCACTTTTTGCCATTTCTTCCAACTCAACATTAGTGACAACATCAGCATGCATACTATAGCCAAATTCTTTTAAGTTCGTGGCATTATAAGGTTCCCAGCCTGTAGCAAGAATAATGGAAGCCACCATATATTCCATTATGGTATTCTTGTTTAATATAGAAACAGAAAACTCACCAGGCTGTCCTGAAATTTCTTTGATTTCGGATGAAGTAAGCAGGGTAATATTTTTAAAGCTCTGAAGCTCTTTAATCTTTTCATGTATGATGGGGTCTTGTAAAGTGCCAAACGGATCTGAATACGGAACCTGTTTTAAAAGCCTGGAAGACCATCCGCCAGCTTGTGCCTCTTTTTCAACAATTACAACCCGGTATCCGGCTTTAGCACTTTCAATTGCTGAGGTAATTCCGGAAATCCCTCCACCTACTACCAGGATATCAGAATTCAGGGTAGAAGAAATAAAGGGCTCTGGTTGCTCAATAATAAGGGCCTTTGCAACTCCCATTCTGAGATAATCTTCCGCAAGCATTTGAGTGTCTTCATCATTCGGCGGGTTACACCAGATTACCTGTTCCCTCAAGTTTACACGTTCAACAACAATAGAAGGATCAAAAGAAAACTCTTTTGTTTTTACACGTGGTGAGCAGGCAGCTATCACAATAGAATGCAATTCCTTGTCGATAATGTCATTGTGAATTATTTCACAGTACTTTTTTTGACACAAAAAGGAATGAACTCTGGAAATTGAAATGTCATTGTTCTCTGAAGCTGCAGATTGTAAGGCGTCAATATCCAGGTTTTGTCCAATGCCACAACCTGAACATACATACACACCAATTTTTTTCGCTTCTTTGTTCATTATTGTTTAGCTGATTGTATTGCTTTTAAAGCAGCACCAGTTGCATCTTTAAGGGATGCCGAAACTTCCTGTGGGTTTTTGTTGCATCCTGCAGCATATATTCCCGGCTCAAGTTTTTCATCTGAGACAAAACCAGATTCGTCTGTTGAAGTTTTTTCTAGGGAAGAAATATTTGGCACCATTCCAGCAGCCAGAACCACGAGATCAGCTACTGCTGAAATCTTTATACCCGATAAAATATCTTCAGCTTCGCATATCATATTTCCTGTTTCCTTTTCCTCGCTTATTTTTCCTACTTTTCCCTTGATTAACTCTATCCGGGGATTGTCCAGTATCCGGTTCAAAAAATCTTCATGCCTGCCCATCAAGCGCAAATCAATATAAAAGATCTTTACATTAGCTTCCGGATATTGTTCAGTCAGATACAAAGCCTGTTTCAAAGAAACAGAACAGCAAACTCCGGAACAATAAGGAAGGTAAGATTCATCACGTGAACCTGCACATTGAACAAAAACAATGTTTTTGGGAGCTTCACCATTCGATGGCTTTACTATTTTTCCTTTATTCGGACCATTCGGTGACGCTATTCTTTCCATCATCAGGTTGGTAATGATATCAGGGAATACACCAAATTTGAGTTCAGGTATCTGTGAAACATCAAAAAGTTCCCACCCTGTTGCAAAAACAATTGAGCCAATTTTTAATTCAATAATTTCAGGAAATTGCTCAAAATTTATAGCATCATATTTACATACTTCCTGGCATTTCCTGCATTCCTCTTTCAGGCATTTTTTTTCATCTATTACATATTTATGAGGAAAAGCCATTTCATGAGGAAGGAATATTGCCCGGGATTTATCCAGTCCCAGATTAAAATCGTTTTCTCTTTCTACCGGACATACTTCCACACAATCACCACATGTTGTACATTGATTATTGACATATTCTGGTTTCAATTCCAGAATAACATCAAAGTTTCCTTCAGAACCTGAAATTTTCTTAACTATTGCAGAAGTTAATACCTGGATTCGGGGATTTTGTCTTATCCGACGAAAGTTAATTTCAAGACCACACCAGGGGGGACAAAGTTTCGGAAAGTATTGGTTCATCATTGATACCTTACCACCAAGATAGGCTTGCTGTTCTATTAAAACAACTCTATAACCCACTTCAGCGGCCTCAAGGGCAGTGGTAATTCCGGATATTCCACCACCGACTACCAGGATACCCTTGCCAAGACCTTCTGATTTTTCTTTAACGCTATTCCCCCTATTCATTAAAAATTGATGTTTGTCCTGTTTTTATCAATGCAGCACCCAAATTAGTAAAATCAATACTATAATCGAATCCGGATTCCTTAAACCTATAGTCATATCCCCCTTGAGGGGGAACTAAAGGGGGTGGAATTAGCTGCCTGTAATATCCTTAATACATCTCTCAATTTCCAGGATCACCTGATCTATCCGATTCAAAACCTCTTCATCCCTGAATCGTAATACATGAAAACCGGCCTCCTCTAAATTCCTCTGTTTTATTTTATCTTTTTTAATTACCTCCTCATCCAGATGAGTAACTCCATCTACCTCAATCACCAAACATAACTTCTTACACATAAAATCAACAATATATGACAAAACAGGCCTTTGTCTTGTAAAGGAATACCCCATGGTTTCCCTGGCGCGAAGGGCATATTTCCATAAACATGCTTCTGCTTTTGTCATATTCCTTCGTAAGGCTCTTGCCAAAGGTCTGAGTTTATGGTTGTAATGCCAGTTATTATTTGGTCCTGCAGGTTGCACATTAAACAAATAAATTCATTTTTTCCACCCCCCGCCTACGGCGACCCCCTCAAGGGGGACATGGCTTTTTTCTATAATTTTCTTCCCCCTATCTAATAGTTAATGTTCTTCCAGATCAACTAAATCAATGATATCTTTTTTTGTCATTTCCCACTCATCAGTTTCCGGGTTCCACCTGCTGTTTACAAAGCATTTCCAGTTCTTTTCCATTTTGGGGAAATCAGACCTGAAATAATACCCGGGCCACCTGGTTTCTTCTCTGAAAAGCATAGTTTTGATATGGGACTCTGCCTGCCACATGCGATGAATATTCTCCCAGCATCGCATCAGTTCATGTGTATCGGCGGCAGCAAGCTTTTCAGAATCTTCTTTCATAAATTGCAGAAATTCCAGTCCTTTTTCCATAAGAGGTTTAGACGTTTTAAAGGCATTTGATACTCCTCCTGCATATTCATCCATAATTTTTTGCAGTCTGAACATAAACATCCTGGGCTTGATATAATTAGGGTTTATTTCAGGATCGACAGTTAAGTCTTTATGTTGTGTAAAAACCTCCAAAGGAAGAAATACCTGTTCCTTGATTTTCTCAATGGCTTCCTGTTCAATATTGGGCAGATCGGGATTGTCAACACAAAAGCTAATAGCGGCTTTAGCAGCAATTCGGCCCTCTGAAAAAGATCCTGATGAGAATTTATGACTTGATGCTCCTGATGCATCACCCGCAGCAAATAATCCCTGAACGGTGGTCATATTCGGATATCCCCATTTATAATCATCAGGTGCGAGATCTTCGGGACCTGAAACCCAGGCACCTGATCCTCCTGAATGAGATCCTATAAAATATGGTTCACATGCGGCAATTTCCGAAGGTTTTTCCTCTGGTTTAACATTGGTTGATGCCCATAATAAAGCCTGGCTTATGGTCATATCAAGAAAGTCTTCCCAGGCTTCGCTTTCAAGTTTTTTTAATGTCCTTTTAGCAGATTTCTCATCATCTGCTTCGTTTACAATTTTTTGAATTGCCTTTTCAGTCCTCATATATATCGGGGAATTGCCATCTTCGACCTCAAGCATCATCAGGTAATTTCGAAGGTTGGCAGGAGTTGGTTTTGCAGTTCCATAGGGTAGCCAGTTTTTCAGCTCTTCTGCTCTTTTCTCCATATAATCTTCGCCAAGTGCATTGGTTGCCTGTGCCTTAAATAGTAGAAACCATGCACCTACCGGACCATAAGCATCTTTGAATCTTACCGGGACAAACCGGATTTCCTGACATGTCATTTCGGCTCCGGCCCTGATAGCAAAATATGCACTGGCACCTGAATTAAACGGGGGGTACCACGAACGGCCAAGGCCTTCTCCCATTGATTTGGGCTTAAATACATGCACAGCTCCTCCCATTACATCAATCACACTTTTTGCTCTGAATATATAAAACTTATTTTCTCTCAGGCTAAAACCAGCTGCACCAACGCACCTTCCCTCTTTCATTAGTGGACCTGTAATAAATATCCTTTCATAATAAGTCCCGTTTTCTCCTAATTCAGCAAGTGCATTTTTTGCAGCTTCCGCAACAATGGTTTTATAAGATTCTCCATTAATCATTATCTGCCACCTGCCCTCTCGAATATACTTCCCCTCCTCATCTTTCCAGATGGGCAGACCCCATTTTTCAAAAAGATGCACAGATGCATCCACATGCCTGGCAATATTTGCCACAAGATCATCCCTTACCACACCCATAAGGTCGTTTTTTACGTAGCGTACATAATCTTCCAGGGTATTTGTTCCATCTTTTAATCCTATGTACTCATTTATAGCAGATAATCCCATGGCTACTGCTCCGCTACGTTCCATAGCTGCTTTATCAACGAGCGTAACCTTTAAGTTATGTTGTTTTGCCCAGTGTGCTGCCTCAAAAGCAGCGCCACATGCTGCCATTCCACCTCCAAGGATTAACAAATCGGTAGTAACTTCAATGGTTTCAAAATTATTGATGATATCCATAATTAGTCAAGTTTTGATAGATCAGACATACCTGATGATTCAGGTTCGGTTCTTAAAAGGGGACTTTTCAGGTCGGAAGTCCCGGTTGAATATCCGGCATCAGGCTCAATACTGCCTTCAGGAGTAGTACGGGTTTTAAACCTGAATCGTTTTATATCACCATCCCGGAACTTTACAGACCACATAATAGCATCTGAACTCCTCATGGGTTGCACTACACCGCCCAGAGGCATGAAATCAGCATAACCCCTTACCTCAATTGCCTGGGTTGGGCAAATTTTTACGCAACTATAACACTCCCAACACATTTCAGGGGCCCTGTTTATAGCTTTCTCAGTAGATTTATCAAGTACCATCAGATCATTTGGACATATGTACTGACAGGCTGTGAGGTCAAGGGCTTTACAGCCATCGCATTTTTGGGTAATAACAAAACTTGGCATAAGTGTTTAATAAGTTTAGATAATATATAAAATCGGCAATCGAATATATTAATAAATATTCCCATAATTGCGGAGGCAGGGAATTTTTCATTAACAAAGAATTAATCTAGCCTGATTTTAAGATGATTATTAGAAAGCTTATATATCATAATTTTCATTTTAGTAATAAAAAACCCACGTTAGGCATACGCGTCAACCTAAAAAGATTTTCTGATAACTGATTCAAGCAATGATTTTTTGATTGTCTCATAGGATTTACATAAAAGGTAAAATATATTTCAGGAATAAAAATCCTGACGATGAATGTCAGGATTATAAACAGCACCATGCTGAAGCATGGTGCTGTTTTTTTTGAATCCTTTTAATCAATGTTAACCCGCTTTATTCATACAAAAACGAAGTGGAGCTCGACGAAGTCAATGTGTGGAGGATAGTGGGAAACAAAGCAGGAACCGACCAACGGGAGCTCACGAAGTAAATCCCGATTTAGACATACCCAAATTTGGGATAATGAAATGATCCAAATTTGTTGGTATAGTCTTAATCGTAGAAAATGTATGCATTTTCCGGGTTAAGATTTCTGCTTCAATTACTAAAGTAGTGAAAATTGAAAAAGGCAGAATACAGGAGTTTTAATAAGCTAAACCATTATTTTTTATTCAAAACATTCTGTAAAAAAAAGTTTCAATGGTTCTGTTATTAGTGTTTCACCAGCATCTCCAATTGCATTATTTATTTCTTCGTGTGTATAAATACTGCCATTTATTTGATATACATCAACACCAACATTTTCTAATTCGCTTATAAATTCATTTGCATAGCCTATTCTTTGGGCTGAACCACGCTTTGCAATGAAAAATTTAGGGTATTCGGTCCCATTAGTAGTGTTGTATAGAGGAGAAGCATCAATATTTTCTGTTGTATTGGTCCCAAATGCATTTATATACATATTTTGATTATCTCCATTATTCACTTGTTCTAAAACATCAAAACCCTCAGTATCAATTACTGCAACTCCTTTAATATTTAACAGAGATAATCCTCTTTGTTCAAGAAAATTTCTATTGCTACCTGTTAAAGCTACTAAATGTGCGCCTGCACTATGACCTAATAAAGCAATTTTGTTATTATTCCCTCCATATTGTTCTATATTATCATCAATCCATTTTAAAGCATCTGCAACATCATTATTATGATCAGGATACTTTATTCTATTAGTGTCTGAAGTATCAAAAGGAAATGGGCTTAATCTGTAATTGATGCTAACTAAAACATAATTAAGCGAACGGAATAGATTTATCTTATTTTCAAGTTTGTTCGTTTTATCTCCAATGCTCCAGCCCCCTCCGTGAACATAGACTACAACATATTTTTTGTTGGATACTTGGTTATCGTGATAAATATCAAGGCTTAAAAGATTTGGGTCAATGTTACTTAATGTCTTGTATTGTATGGTAGTTTTTAAATACTCCAGGTCATTATTATTAGCACCTTCTTTGTCACAGCTACAAATAACAAACAATATCAAAAACAAATTCAAAAAATATATTTTCATTCTCTATTATAAGTTTTAACGAAGGCTATCACCACCATTACTTCATTTTCTGATTTATTAACTATTTTATACGATTCAGCAGCAGCAGGAATAACAAATGTCTCAGCATAATTAAACACTTGTACAAACCCATTTATTGTTTCAACTGAAATACTTTCGCCTTCAACCAGGCTAAGCACATGACAGTTGTTTTCTGTTTCTACCTTAACCTCGTTTTTTATATGGTAGCGGTGCACATCGTAAAAATGTTTCGGATGAGTTGGTAAATGAAACAACTGCCAGCCATTTCCCTTCTTGAGTAAAACTGGTTTCGACATCAATTCTTGTTTTACCTTTTCCCCTTTTCTTTCAAAACAGAGATTTTCCATTCCTCGTTTGATATTTAGAGGACGAGGTTTCCCATCAAGGTCGGGGCGTAGCCAGTCGTACATTTTAAAGGTAAAAATGTAAGGTGTTGAGCTAATTTCAAGAACCATGGTGTTTCTCCCGGAAGCGTGGATGGTCCCAGGCGGAATCAGGAATAGCTCATGTTTTGAAGCAAGATGTTTCTGTACAAATCTTGTTATTTCAACTTCTGTATTTTGCTGAAAACTATCGGTTAGTGCTTTTTCAAATTCCTCGGCTTGAATATCCTCCTGAAAACCCAGGTAAACCACAGCATTGTCACATGTATCAAGAATGTAATAGGTTTCTTCTTGTGTAAAATTTTCACCAAAGTGCTTTTTCGTATACCCGGGCTGTGGATGGCATTGCACCGATAGGTTACCCCCGTCAAATGAATCAAGAAAATCAAACCTAATTGGGAATTCAATGCCAAAACGTTCGAAGGCATTTCCTAAAACGGCTTCCGCTTCCTGAAACATAAGGCAATCGAAAGAAACTTCTAAGATATTACCTCCGCTCTCAAACAACAAGCCATTTTCAGGGACAATTAGTTCAAACGACCATGCATAATTTGATACGTCTTTATTTAGCGCATCAATTTTATTTAAACACCATTTCCCTCCCCACGGGCCAGGCTCAAACCATGGGCGCACCCGAAAAGAATTCTGACTGATTTCTGTTAAGGTTTTTCTTAAATTTTCTCCTAACATCCATGTTATTTCGCCGGGGCGTTGCCCATCAACAACAATTTCAATATCTCTAAAAATGGTTTTCTTGTGCTTATTCAGTACTACCCAATCAACAAAATAGAACCTTTTGTACATGGGCTTAATTTCAGCGGCTTGTGATGCACCAATATTAGTAACAGACTTTGCCCTTGCCCTGAACTGTAATTCGTTTTTTGGCAAATCAGCATAAATCAGCAGTCCCCCCCAATCTGTTAATGCAGCGCCTATGCCATAAACTATATTACAATCGTATGTTTTATCCGGCTGAATAGTTTTTAACTTCCCGGCATCAAAAAAATCTTCTAATTGTAATGTTGACCGTGTACCAAAAAGAGGATCCTTGCCTCCAAGGAAAGGGGCTATTAAGCTATCTATTTCTGCTTCAGGCTTTAGTGAGGTTGAAACATCAATCCAGTTAACAGACCTGCCTGCCTGATCAAAGTATTCCTGTAACTTGTCTTTTATGATTTCAAAAAATACACCTGCATAACCATCTATAACCACAAGAAGGGATTCTGCTATTTGTTTATACAGACTCCCGGCGCCTAAAAAAACTTTATTACCACCCAGAGAATGTGCCGGGTAGATATTATATTTTCCTTTATCCGCATTTGCTTTCCATGCCGGTAATATAAATTGGCTTGACTTCCTCCAATTATTCTTATCCTTCTCTATCATTTGCCTAATTTCTCCTCTGTCTTGAATTCATGGGATTGTATTTGCTGTTGTAAATCATTTGCCTTGTTTTATTATTCTGTGCTCATTGAAGGCGGAGGGGTTTCAATTCCCCATTTTTTATTGGGTTCCGGGCCCATAATAAAAGTGAGTTTTCCTCCTTTCATAATTTCATCACGGAAAATCCAACAATTATGTATTGCTTCTCCATTAAAATCAAGGGATTGCACGTATCTGTTTTCAAAGGAATTATTTATAGTTTCAATTACAAGTTTTTTGTCAGGCATATTTGAAAGTTGTATTGTAACCCTCTCAAACTGGGGGCTTCCAAACTGAAACGAAGGATTAGCAGAAGCATGCCCTTGCACATCGAATAGTCCTAAACCTGCCAACACATACCAGGCACCTAATTGTCCCTGGTCTTCGTCTTGCCCAAAACCGTAGCCGTGTAATGGTTCTGTTCCATAAAATTCGTCACATATTATTCGTGTCCATTTTTGCGTAAGCCACGGTTTTCCCGAATAATTAAATAACCAGGGCTGGTGCAGGCAGGGCTGATTCCCCTGATTGTATAATTTTTGTAAACCCGAGAAGCTATCAATCTCTTTTCCACCTCCAAAAATAGTTTTTCGGCTTTCAGTAAAGGTTTTCTCCAATCGCTCATTGAATAAATCTTTGCCTATAAGCTCTATTAATCCAGCAGGGTCGTGTGGCACATACCATGTAAACTGGAAAGCATTCCCTTCCTGAAATCCTCGCCAGGGCTGCAATGGATCAAAATCTTCAATAAAAGTCCCATCCTCATATTTCGGACGGATAAATTTTGTTTCCGTATCAAAAATATTCTTCCAGGCATTCGCCTGCTTCATCAACTGCAGATAATCTTCTTCTTTGCCCAACTGCTTTGCAAATTGGGCAACAGCATAGGAACTAAAACAAAATTCCAGGGTGTGTGATGCCCCAAAATTAAATACCCATCCGTTTGAAATGGTAGTATCTTTTGATGGAATATATCCCAGTTTTATGAGGTAATGCAAGTCGTATTTCCCTGACCCAAACGGGCGTCCTTTGTATCCCGTTTCATTTTTATAAGCAGCTTTGTAAGCTTGTTTAACATTAAAAAGTTCAATGTTACAATTGTAAGCAGATGCCAAAAGCAAGCCAAAAAAGTTTGTTTGTACACCATTGGAATGGACTCCGGTTGCCAAGCCGTCGTGCATCCAACCTGTTTCATCAGCAAAATCGAGGTTGGTTTGAAGGTATTCTTTAAAGTAATCGGGGTAAACCATTGCCCACAGCTGGCTCAGGTTCCAAAAACCGCCCCACATTCCGTCTGAATTATAGTGATTGTATAATGGTATACCGTTTTCACCCAGACCGATTTGCCCAATTCCGCCATCGTTTTTAGGATATTGCCCATTCACGTCACTTGCCAATCCACGCCCCAGAAGTGCATGGTACAAACCTGTATAAAACTTCTTCAAATCCTGATCCCTGCCACCTTCTGCCTGAATACGCCCCAGTATTTTATTCCATTCCTTACCGGCATTTTCACGAGCCTGATCAAATGAAATGTCGCTTGTCTCTGCTTGCAGATTTTTCTTTGCATTCTCGATACTGGTATATGAAAGCCCTACCTGCATTTCAATTACTTCATCTTGTTTTGTGTTGAAAGTTAAATAAAGCCCATTCCCAACTCCCTTTGTTTTATTTACTTCATCACTTATTAAGCTGTCAACAAAAATTCCGGCTGAGGTAGGGATTTTATTTAATCTCGCCGAGAAAAACATTTTCACCCGCTTACCGGGATCGCAGAATTTCACATACTCGGGGTAAGTAACCACGTAGCCTTCTACTTCATCCTCATTTACCAAAGCCGCGTAAGCTTCAATCACATCACTACTTTCGCCTTGTTTGTGCCCTACGTCAAAAATCAGCCTTGTTTCTTTTGATTCAGGGAAAGTATAACGATGAAACCCTACTCTTTTCGTGGCGGTTATTTCAGCTTTAATCTTGTAGTCCTTTAACAGTACGGAATAGTACCCTGGTTCAGCATGCTCACTCGTTTTATCAAAGCGAGAACGGTAACCCTCATCAGGGTTTTCTAGTGAACCCGGGTTTGTTTTCACCTCTCCGATAGTTGGCATCACAACAAGGCCACCAACCTGAAATTCGTGAAAATGTCCAAATCCTTCAATTGATGAATGCCTGTTATCGTAGCCACAAGGCAGCCAACTGCCAAAACTATTATAGGCATTAGTATGAGGAGCCAACTTTGCCATACCAAAAGGCAAAGCTGCCGGTGTATAAAAAAACCACCTGCCATGCACTGATCCAATTTGCGGATCAACGTATTTCACTGCATTAAATATCTCTTTCTCCTTTTCAGATTTGCAGGAAAATGCAAATACTACAAGGATAATTAAAACAAACTTTTTCATCCTTCTTTCTTTTTGAAAACATAAATCGATACAAACAAAATATATATTGCACAGAAAACAAACACAAACATTCCCGCTGAAAAGTTAAACATATCAATAATTTTGCCCACCACCGGAGGTACCAGGGCCCCACCTGAAATAGCCATTATCATAAGACCGGAGATTTCGTTGCTTCTCTCCGGGAATTTCTGAATGGTTATTGAATAAACCAATGGAAATATATTTGCAGCACTTACACCAATAAGGAACATAAATAACAAAGCCATAAATGGTGATGGTGCATAAATTAGTCCCAGGGTAGTTAATAGGGTCAACGCAGCTGATCCAAAGAGGAACTTGCGTGATGTTATGACCGTTAATAGCAATGCCCCAGCAAAAGCCCCCAGCATTTTCCCTAAGAAATATAAGCTGCGTCCTTGCTTTGCCGGTTCAATATCCATCCCTATTTCCGACATAAGGAATTGCCCTGAGGTAGAGTTAATACCAACATCAATTCCCACTACAAAAAAAATGGCAAGCACCATCAGCGTAACATATCCAATTCGCAACAAACTCAGGCAAGAGCCGATTGTTGCCTTTTCCCCGGTAGATTTTCGCTCTTCTATTTTAGTGAATCCAAGCCAAATAACAGATAATAATGAAACCCCTCCAAATGCCAACAGGATTAGTTTCCAATCGCCAAATTTTGCAGCAAAAAAAGTTGCCACGTAAGGTGCAATCATTGAACCAATAGCCTTAACAAACTGCGAGAAGCTTAAAAAACTTGATGCACGTTTAGTGGGAACCACGTCCACTAATAAAGGATTAGCAGATACCTGAATAACAGTATTCCCAATTCCCAGCAGGGCAAAACCAAAAAGTACCATAGGGAAGGTGTATATAAAAAACGGTATAAACAGCCCAAGAGCTGTTAACATCATCCCGATATTTAGCATGTTTTTTTTGCCAATCCTATCTTGTAAGATCCCGACTGGAACAGAAAAGATAAAAAACCAGGCAAATACAGCTAAAGGAATTAACTGGGCCAGGGTATTACTCAACTCAAAATCGGCTTTTGCATTATCTACACCTATTCCTACAAGGTCGCAAAAACTCATAATGAAAAAGGATAATAATACCGGGGCAATGTAAGTTAAAGGAATCTTTTTAGTAGTCATAGCTATTTGATTAGTAGTTTATAAAATTCTGAATCACACAATTTTGCACTGCCAATAAGTGCTGCTTTTTCATCCAATTCACTTATAAATATCGGAATAGTAGTTCCTCCTTCTATCAGTTTCATATTCAATGCATTTTGAAACAGCCCATAACTTTTAGAGATATTCCCGCCAATAATAATACATTCTGCATTAAAAACCTTAATCCACTGAAGCATAAAATCTCCCAGGTTTTCTCCAAATTGTTCAAAGACTTCCAATGCCAGCTTGCTGGTTTCAGCTATCTTAACCAGTTCATTAACACCCTTAATATTTTGCCCCGATTTGCTTTTATACTCCTGTATAAACCAACGGGTTGAAAAATATGCATCGGCAATTGATTCTTTAAAAGGAACATGATAAAGGCAGCCTTCCTTTGGAACATCTTCGCCCTTTGTTACCGGCAAACCATCGTTAATAAAAGCTGTTCCAAACCCGGTGCCTAATGTTATGGCAATTACTTTTTTATAATTTGAAGATTTCCCCAGCCAGCTATCCCCGATGGCAAAGCAAGTAGCATCATTTAAAAATCTGACTGGGAAATCGGAGGGCAGGTCTAATCTATCCTGAATTTCCATTTTTACATCTACCCCATAAAGGCTATCGAATTTCTTCACTCCCTTAAAAAGTGCAATCCCATTAAGATAATCGAATGGCCCTGGCATTGCCAAACCTATTCCAACCAGTTGATTTGATGGCAGCTTGTCTATAAGCACTTTTAGTGCTGCTGCCCAACTATTCAGAATATTCTCTTTTGTTGACAGGCTATCAACAAGGTTTCGTTCAAAGAATTCATACATAGGCTGATTTGTCTCCAGGTCAACTGCCATGCATGTAATATGGCTTCCTCCAATATCAACCCCAATTGCCAGTTTATTCATATATAGGTACTGTTTTTATAAAGTATGATAAATTAATCTGTGTTTTGTTTAATAAAATTAATATGCTTCCATTCTTTGTCAGTTGGGTCATTTTGTTGCGGTATTCCGGCAGTGCTTCTTCCTTCATTGTCTGATAGTGAATATCCGACTATCTCTGCACAGGTTGCAATTAAGTCTGTAGTGCAAATAGTCTCATCACAGCTTGTCCCTTTGTTTATTTTTTTTGGCCATTTGGCTATAAAGGGAACCCTGTGTCCCCCTTCAAAAATATCAGCCTTATGCCCCCTGTAGATATAGCCTGGATAATGCCCTTTTTCTATTAGTTCATCAATTTTCGCCGCTGGTGAGCAACCATTGTCACATGTAAAAATTACTAAGGTGTTTTCTTCAATTCCTGCCAATTCTACAGCCCTTAATAACTGTCCCATATAATTGTCTATCATCATTACAAAATCTCCATAGGGATTTAAATTACTTTTTCCCTGCCATTCATCGGTTGGCAATATTGGTGTATGGGGAGAGGGTAAGGCTAAATACAGGAAAAAGGGGGACTCTTTCCCGGCTTGTTGATTTATTAATGCTATTGCCCTTCTAAAAAAATTAGGTGTTACCTGTTCATGTATAAAGTCTTTTGACGTTGGGCCTTCCCTCCACCAGGAGTATTTTCCTGTATTCACTGTTGTGGAGTCAGGCACTTTTGTTACCAGGTTGTTTTCAACATATACATAAGGTGCCATATCATCTGCTAATACATAAATAATGTTCGGTTGTTCTTGTGTTCTATTATTGTCAGAGCATCCCAATGAATAAAACACACAACAAAAAATGATGGAAGGGAAAAAGAGTTTTTTCATTTTGTGCATAAGAGGTGGTATTTCATTGGATGAACAAAAGGGGACCTATAATTTTGTTTTTTCTCTTGTTTCCCTCCATTCTTTTTCAGAATAAGCCGGTGGGATCAGTTCTTTCTGATTTTTTTGTTCAAGCGAGAGGGCCTCTGTTGAGCATGTTGTAATACAGAGACCACATCCATAGCAAAAAGAAGTATCAACAACACAAATATCATCGATCATTTGCAGGGCATTGAACTGGCATCTGTCAATACATATTTCACATCCATTACAAAGTTCTTTATCTACAACTGCATAAAAGTCAGACCTGGCAATTGAATTAAGGCTGCCATATTCAGCTATTCCCCTAAGCACACCACATGAACAGGTACAGCAATTACATATATAATTTACCTCTGCCTGTGTATTGCTTGTAGAATGTACCAGTCCGGCTTTGTCAGCTTCAGCAAGGATGTCTAATGCTTCTTCTTTGGAGATTGACTTGATATCGTCTATACGGTCAAATGCACCTGGCCTTTCAGTAAAAACCAGGCAGTTTTCAACCGGATGGTCGCAACCCTTACCTATTAATTTTTGCTGGACCCTGCATATACAATCCAGGACACCCCAGGATCTGGCATTATCAAGATATGTAGAAGCTTTTTCATATGGCATTACATCTATATTTACCGGGATTGTCTTTTCTACTGGGATTATCCTGTGCACTGAAGGATCAACTATCATTGTTTTGTGAAAACTCTCCTTATAATAAATTTCAAAAAGTTCAGCAAACTCCTTATCTATCCTGGCATTCTGGCGTTCGTAAAAACCAACCACAAAAGGAATCAGGAAAAATGTAAAGCCTATACCCTCCTCTCTTTTTAATTCAATAAGCCCCTTTTTAACCATCCCTATCAGAAGAGGTTTGACTTCAGATTCCATGGCATCATTCTTCTCTGCAATTGTTTTGATAGATTGATGCTCCAGGTTTAATGTGGAGGCCAGTTTTGCTTCTTCCGGCGTAAAAAGTTTTGCCAGTAATTTCAATTCCACTCCACTTTTGGTTTTTGGAAAACCATTTGGTATCTGATCCAGGCAATCAGCAAGTTTTTGATAAATATCATTCATGCTATATCAGTTAAATTAAGCCTTTCCCACAAAAAGCTTTTTAAATGTGTTAATTCTTCCCAAAATAAGTAATTCTAAAATCGTCAATATATATACTGTCATTATCCGGATACCATGCGAAAATACCTAACTTAATACTATCAGAAATATTATGCGGTAAAATAAACTGAACTTCTTTATATTTCCAGCCTAAAGAATCTTTTTGTGCGTAGGTCTTTCCAGACTGATAGTATATACCATCTGGATATTCATGAACAACCAAATAACCACCATAACCATAACTTCTGCATGAAACAACTATTTTTTCATTTGCCAGGCCTTTAAACACTCTTAAAGTAAATCCATAGGGATTATTACGAGATAGTTTTAGGGAGTGGGTTCCTGTAAAAGCCTTTTCATCACTTATGAAACTTCTTATTGGTTTATCTAAAGTCGCTATGGTGTCATGGTCATAAATGATATAATCAACTCTATTGCTGGTTGTGTCATTTCTGTTTTCTTTAAAAGAATAGTTTGTTTTCCATTTTGCAAGGGTGTAATCATGTGAAGTATATGAATTTGCTACAACTGAGTATACGCTTAACACCCCTGAAAGAATGCAAAAAGCTATAACCCCTTTTGCTAATGTATTAGGTACAAAAAAACCGGTCTTTATTTTTAATACATTAAAAAGCATAACAAAAAACAGGGGGAAAACAGGAATAAAATACCGCCCTTGCAGGGGATAAACCCTGCCTTCTCCAACCATATCCCATGAAAGGTATTGAGACAACATTATTAAAACTAACAAGCCAAACACAATCAATCCAAAATAGCAGCGCTGAAAAAGAGTAAAGTCCGGTATATTATTATTTTCAAAATCAAACATCACTAAGAAAAAAATCACTAAATAAGCCATATAAACAAACCAGGAAGGAAGGTTTATATTTGCCCATCCTAAAATACCAATATAACCTCTTGTCATATATTTAAATTCATTAAAAAAAGACCTGGCAAAAATCAGTATTGTGGTTTTTGGATTTTCTATAATAAATTCTATTTGTTTATTTATATCAACCCCTTTTTTTAATATAGTCTGGTCCCGGCAGGCTTCATTATACTCTGAGTAGGGTATATACTTTGAGTCAATCACTGATTTTTGTATAACTGCAGTTCCAATACCTGCACAAATTACTGTTACTAAAATTCCAATTTTGACTTTGGTACTTATAAATTTCCCTGAAGGTATTAATACAAGCAAAAATAAGATTGGTACATAAATCAGTTTTGCTAAACCAAATAAAACAGACATGACAAAAATTGCCGCAATATACTTACGGGATATTTGTTGAATATTTTTATTAAAAGAAAGGTTTAAGGCAATTGCTATCATCAAATAAGAGAGTGCATTTAACAGCATATCGGCACTCAAAGATGAATGTATAGAAAGTGACATTGGTAAAGAAATCAACAATACAAAAAGCCATTTTTTAAACGGAACTATTTTTATTGCATAGTAAGCCAGGATTATAAAAATCAATAAATTAGATAGTCTTCCTAAGTAAACAAGCCAAAACGGATTGGCTCCAAATTGTTTCCCTATAAAAATACCAGAGGCTTGAGGCAAGTACAAAAAAGCAGAATATAGGGCTGTATTTGTAAAGTCCTTAAAAACTGTATCATCTGGGTTTAAGGCTATTAATCGTGTTTGCCACACTTGTTTTGGTGACATTCTGCTATACGGATTCAATGTAAGAGGGTGAAACTCTGAAGACAACTTGTCCAGGCTCTTGGGAATATATCCACCTAAACGCTGATTTTGTTTTACAGAGGAGAAGGTCCCTGTTGAGACCTGCCATGCACGGTAAAAATGATTTATTTCATCCGGAACCTGAAATGGAGGTGTAAGAACAATTAATAAAAGACCAAACACTATTGTAATGCATAGAATTGTTTTATGAGGGCTTAATCTTTTATTCAATCTCCAAAAAGTTATAGTCATTTAACAACCTATATGCCTGGATATTACAAGTCTCTGTATTTCTGAGGTTCCTTCTCCTATCTGCAACACTCTTTGATCGCGGTAGAATCGTTCAATATCATAATCTTTCATAAGTCCATAACCACCATGGATCTGCACAGCCTCATCTGTAACTTCTCTTGCAATTTCTGAGCAATACAATTTCGACATGGCTGCTTCTTTTTCAAATGGCTTATCATTATCCTTAAGCCAGCATGCTTTATACAAAAGATTCCTTGCCAGTTCAACCTTCAGTGTCATATCTGCAAGCTTAAAAGCTATTACCTGGAATTTGTTAATTGGTTTTCCAAATTGTTTTCTCTCTTTGGCATATCTCATTGCCATTTCATAAGAACCCTGGGCTAACCCAAGTCCCATAGCTGCAATTGATAATCGTCCATTGTCAAGGGTCTTCAGCATGATCCGTGAACCCTGTCCTACCTTCCCTAAAAGATTTTCTTCCGGAACTCTGCAATCATCAAAATATAGTTCTCCCGTATCGGAAGCACGCCACATCATCTTTCCATGCATTGGGACCTGCTTAAAACCAGGTGTTCCCTTTTTTACGAGTATGCAGGTAAATGTTTTTTTCCCATCTACCTCGTCTGAAACAGCCTGCACTGTAGAACCAACTGAAATCTCACTGGCTGAATTGGTAATGAATATTTTTGAGCCATTTATGAGCCAGCCTTTTTCATCCTTTTTGGCTGTGGTTTTTGTCCCCCTTGAATCAGATCCTGCATTCGGTTCTGTGAGGCCAAAACCCCAAAGTGCTTCGCCGGTACATAAGGGCGGAAGAAATTCTATTTTTTGCTCCTCTGTGCCATAATAATAGATGGGACCGATACCCAGTGAATTTTGTGCAGCAAGGGTAGCTGCCTGAGAACTATCCACCCTGGCAAGTTCTTCCACAGCAATAATATAAGAGAGGGTATCCATATCCTGACCCCCGTATTTTTCAGGAAGGGTCATCCCAAATAATCCCAGTTCTCCAATTTTTTTTGTCAGTTCAACTGAAAAGCGGGATTGCTCATCCAGTTCCTGTGCCAGAGGTTTTATTTCCCGCTCTGCAAAGTCGCGAACTGTCTCCCTGATCATTTTTTGTACATCTGTAAGTTCCAGGTTCATTGTATTATATTGAATTTATAATAATAGTGCTCGCAGTATTCAAATATTATTCGTCATTCTATGCGGTCCGGGAAATGGCAAGCTTCATTTAATCCCCTCGTTGCGGACCTCATAACATGCATTGTCCCCTTACCAGGGGCTCCGCCCCTGGCTGTTATATGACACCCTTTCAGGGCTTAATTTATGCACATTATTTACTGTCAGCAGGTTCAAGAATAAGCAGAATCTCACTACCATCCACCATTGCTCCTTCTTTAGCCTTTACTTCCATAATTATTGAATCAAATGGAGCCTTGATATGATTTTCCATCTTCATGGCCTCAACAACCGCAAGAGTTGTACCCTTGACAAGTTTATCCCCCTTTTTAACATTCATTTTAATAAGCTTCCCGGGCATAGGAGATAAAATGTTTCCCTGGTCTGAGTCAGTTCCCTGTGCATCAGATCCAAACAGATTCTCTGATAAAGGAAGAACCTCATTTCTTTTTATTTCATAGACAAATCCATTGTATGACACATAATAGATTGCCTTATTATTCCTCGAAACAAAAAAGCTTTGAGGGCCTTCCCCAGTACTTAAAGTAATACCAGACTTATCAATATCTATAATGCTTATATTCTGGTATTTATCTTTAATTTGAAAAAAGTAATTATTAGAAGCTTCCTGTTTTACTGAAATGGATATTTCTTCTCTGTCAACCTCTGCATTTAAACTGAAAACATCCCTCCAATAACCGATCTTCCCCCAGACAGACACAGCCTCATGATCAAAATGGTCCAGTCTGGTTCTCAAATCATCAAATAAGAAAGAAGCAACCAATGGGAGCAGTCTCGATTGCTTTTGCTTCTCCTTTTTTATCAAATCAATAATTTCATTGCTATGCTTATCACAATAGCTGGTTGAAATTTTATTGTTTTTATATACTTTCTGTTTCAATAAAAATTTCAAGTATAATATGTTGGTTTTGATTCCGTGAATGACATAATCATCCAGGGTTTTAATCATTTTCACTCTCGCCTTTTCTCTACTTTCTCCCCAAACTATAAGTTTAGCTATCATTGGATCATAAAAGCTTTCTACCCTGGCAGCCCTGTTAATTCCAGAATCCACTCGTATACCTTCTCCTTGAGGTTCTGAATACAAAGACATATTTCCTGGAGAAGGAAAAAACCCATTTTCCGGATCTTCTGCATAAATACGGCATTCAATAGCATGCCCCTTTTGGGAGATCTCTTCCTGATACAGGTCCATTTTTTTGCCTGAAGCTATCAGCAATTGCTCTCTTACTATGTCTATGCCCGTAACCATCTCCGTCACCGGGTGCTCGACCTGTATCCTGGTATTCATTTCCAGGAAATAAAAATTCAGATCCTGGTCTACCAGGAACTCAACAGTACCTGCACTATTATAGCCTATTTCCCTGGCTATTCGAACGGCAGCATCTCCCAGGTCTTTTCTTACTTTGGCATTAAGTGTAATTGAAGGAGATTCTTCAATAATTTTCTGAAATCTCCTTTGTAAGGAGCATTCCCGTTCAAATAAATGAACTATATTTCCGAAATTATCTCCAAGAACCTGTACTTCAATGTGCCTGGGCTGTTGAATATATTTCTCAATATATACTGTACCATCCCCAAAATATGATGCAGCCTCCCTGCTTGTGCTCTCCAATATCTCCTGCAAATCCTTATGATCTTCTACTATTCTCATCCCTTTTCCTCCTCCTCCGGCTGCAGCTTTAACAAGAATAGGGTAGTTCATT
>JAUVKW010000019.1 GCA_030596025.1 Bacteroidota bacterium
GATTTAAGCTCATCAACAAGATTCAGACTATCTTTTCTTTTCACAAAATGATCTTTCCCACCACCAATAAAAACATCGATATCTGTTTTTAAGAAATCGCTTGCAATCTCCTCATACATGCTCCTACTTGGAACATGTGCAATAAATGAAGCCGGAGTTGCATGGGTAATGGCACTTGTAGATATCAAGCCTGTGGCAAGACCATTATCTTCAGCAATTTCCAGGATAGTTTTTAGCACTACTCCATTTGTGTCCATGCCAACGATACCATTTCCTGTTTTCTTACCAGTTGCCAAAGCGGTTCCGCTTGCTGCAGAATCAGTGATATAACTATCTGCAGAATAGGTTTTTTGAAGACCTACATGTGTTATTTTTTCGAGATTCAGGCTTCCATGATTTCGTGTCATTCCGGCATACATATGTGCAACACCCATCCCATCCCCTATCATAAAAATGATATTTTGCGGATGCTCTTGCTTATTTTGATCCTGGTCCTGGCTTATACAAAAAGAAACAAGACTTATGGATATAAGACCAAGAGCAGTAAGTTTTAAGAATCTAATCATCATTAAGTGGTAATTTAGTTTTGTGTAACTATTAATATTTCGTCATATCTGGCAGACTGGCAAAAGTGCGCTGAAGCGCACTAAACTAATTGATTGGTGTTCATTACTACACCAAGCTAAAGCATGGTGCTGTGTTTATCCTATTACAAAAATTAATTATTTGAAAAACCTCTCCACTTCTCCATACAACAATTCCCGATCTCGTTTTGCAGCCTCAATCCACCAGTCCTCTGGAACTGTTTTCCAGTTGTAATTTGCAGAAAGAGATACAACTGCCTTCTTCTCAATCCATCTCATCATATAATATCTTAAATCTTTAGAAGTGGAAGAAAGTATGCGTTGGGGCAGCTCGGATGCCGGTATTCCAGCACCTTCTGTCAAATGGCCTCCTCCACCATTTCCACGATATGAGTTTAAAGCAACTTTATACCTGGCCCCAGGGTCAAATTTGGCACCATCTGCCATAGAAAGTATTTTAATCCTTTCTCCATAGGGCCTGGAAACATCCACAACATAATTTAATCCCTCAGCAGAATCAAAGCTATAATATGAATTGGCTAACCTGTATGCAGGTCTGGTCTCAAACTTTCTTGGCCGGCCATCCTCTCCTTTGACAAAACGGATAAGATGGTCGGATGTCGAATGCATAGTATTGAACCACAAATTATACGAATACTCAAGGTAATCATGAATTTCCTTGCCAGAAAGGTCTATGGTATAGAGAAAATTCTCAAAACGATAAAGCTGAAACATATCCCTAACATACACATTTCCAGAGTCAATAACTGCATTCATAGACAAAGGAGCAGCAAATGAAATTGCTGCACCTGAAACTTCAAGCTGCACCTGGTGGATTAATTCCATAAAGTCATTGTCCCTGAACAGTGCTTCAGATGAATACAAAGTCTTTTCGAAAAAACCCACCTCTCTGGAAACATAAGAATCTATTATATTGTACTGATTCCTAAATTCATTCAGGAAATTAGAATCAGCCTGAAAATTTTTGGTTTCAATAAGTTCTCCTATTATTTCTTTAGAATAACTGCCAGATTCTTTGTCCCAGGTCAACTTTATCGTTGCCTGGGCAATAAGGCGGGCACTGCTTCTGGGATCAAGAACCAGAACATTATCACCAAAATTATTCTTAACAAAACCATTATACTCATCATGATCATGTCCGATAAAAATAATATCAAATCCGGGAACTTCCTTTGCCACTAAAAGGGATGCATTATCATTCAAATAGCTGTTATCGGATCCCCCGTCATAGCCGGCATTATGCCCGGCATGGAAGAGTCCGATCATCAAGTCTGGTTTTTCGGTCTCCATGATCTTTGGAACCCATTCCCTGGCAGTTTCTACCATATCATTAAATACAATTCCATCCCATAGATTCTGTGGAAGCCATTTGGGAATTCCCGGCGTAATCAATCCGAGAATGGCAAGCTTCACACCTTTTATTTTGATAATGGTATAGGGTTTAAAATAAGGTTTTCCTGTTTTTGTATCCACAGCGTTTGCGGCTAGCCAGGGGAATTCAAATTCATCTACAAGTTTATCATAAACCTGGTGACCAGCTTCTATATCATGATTTCCTACGGTCGCTGCATCGTATTCCATATAATTCATTACCTCACTGCATATATGAGGAAGATCTGTCTCTTCATAATTTGAATAATAAACAGTTGGCTGCCCCTGTAGAATATCTCCATTGTCTAACAGGATAACTTCATGTCCTGGTTCACTTTTAAGCCTGGTGATGTAAGTTTGAGCTTGTGCCAGGGAATGATTCATTGGTTGAGAACGAATAAAATCATAAGGAAAAATAGCCCCATGTACATCAGAGGTCTCAAGAATTTTCAATACTATTTCATGATGCCTGGAAGTGTTGCACGAAGATATCAATAAAACCAGGAATAGTTTTGTAACAAGTATTGGACTAAATCGAATCATTTTAGGATCAATAAATCTGCAAATTATTAATAGTATGGATCAGATTACGAAAGTAGCATTTCATTTGTTAATAACTGTGAGCATTCGATGAAAAAAACATCAACTAACATACTTGAAAACAATTAACAAACGATAATTGTAATGGTAATGCAATAGTCATACAATGGTCAATGGAGGCGCAGGGCACAGGGCAAAGAAAGATTAAAGATTAAAGGAAAAAGATAAAAGGGAAGAAAAAAGGAGGCATTGGGCACAGCCTTGCCACGCGAAATGTAACGAAGGAGCATATTTCACTGTGGGCACAGAACATAGAGGACAGGGCAAGATAATCATTAGTCATTAATCATTAGTCATTCCAAACCCTCCACCCCCGGGAGTTTTAATAACAAATATATCACCGGCCAGGAGTTCTGCTCCATCAATGCTTTTTAGCTCAATCATATCTCCATTGGCACGAATCACATATTGCTCTCCCATTTGACCACTCAAGCCTCCCCTCAGACCATAAGGTTTTTGGGTTCTGTGTTGGGTCAAAACGGAAAGTGAAACAGGCTCAAGAAAGAGAATTTCGCGTTCAACACCTTCGCCTCCGGAATACTTGCCTTCCCCTCCGGAGTTTTTTCGAATTTCAAATCGCAAAAGTCTTACCGGATATCGATATTCCAAAATTTCAGGATCGGTAATCCTGGTATTGGTCATATGATGATGTACTGCTGAAGCTCCATGGAAGTCAATTCCGGCACCACAGCCTCCACAAATTGTTTCGTAATAGCTAAAGTTTTCATTTCCAAATAACACATTATTCATGGTACCCTGACTGCAAGCAAGAATATTAAAAGGTTTTAAAAGTGTATCTGTTAGTCTCTGACTGAGTTCCACATTTCCTCCAACAATTGCCGGACACAGCTTTGGGTCATCCGGGAATTCCGGATTAAGCATTCCTTGCGGAATAATAAGTTCTACCGGCTTTAATATCCCATCGTTCAGAGGAATATTTTCATCGATAAGCAATCTCAGAACATATATTACCACTCCGTTAACAATAGCCTGGGTTGCATTCATATTGCCAGGGTGAACATCCCCGGTACCTGTAAAGTCAATACGGCACGAATTCTCAGCAATATTAATACCAACCTTCAAGGCTGTGCCATCATCAAGATATTCCATACCTTGATAAACTCCATTCGGGATCCTGCTAAGAGTTTCCTTCATTTTCATATCTGCATATTGCTCCAGGAGTCTCATATAATTACGCACTTTCCCAAGGCCATGCTCTTCCACCAGTGCAAGAAGCTCTTTTTCACCTGTCATGTTTGCTGCAAGGGCAGCATTTAAATCAGCAATATTTTCATCAACAGCACGACTCGGGTATCTTGATCCTGATAAAATCCCTCTTATCTTTTCCCAATCAGGCTTATGATTTCTAACAAGGTAAGTTGGTGGAATAACTACGCCTTCCTCAGCAAGACTCACAGCATCCGGAGGCATAGAGGCAGGCAGCTTTCCTCCTATCTCGGCATGATGAGCCCTGTTTACAACATAGCCTACCAGCTTACTATCCGAAGTGAAAACCGGTGTTACCAGTGTTATGTCAGGGAGATGAGAACCTCCATAGGCAGGATGATTTGTAATTATTGTATCTCCCGGTCCCATATCTATTTTGCTGGCAAGTTCCCGAACACAAACACCCAGGCTGCCAAGATGAACGGGAATATGTGGAGCATTCGCTACAAGCTCCCCCTTTTCATTCAGAAGGGCACATGAAAAATCAAGCCTTTCTTTTACATTCACTGAAACTGAAGTTCGCTGAAGCATGGAACCCATATTCATGGCAACAGACATAAACCTGTTTGTAAACAGTTCCAGTTCAATTTCATCATGAGAATCCATATTATCTCCTTCATCCAATAAAGAATGGAATGCCATTTTCTCCATTATTGCGGTACCTGCCTGATCCATTCTTAATGTCCAATCCTCTTCAACAAGCCATGTACTGAACTCATCAAGTATCAGTGCATAACCCTTTATGCTTGAGCCAGGAATAAGATCTTTCCTGAAATATACCGGAGACTCTATCCATTTACCACGGGAATAAGAAGGGACATTATATTTGGGTTCAGGACAAGATTCATCACAAAGGTCCAGATTTTTAGTTTCCGTCTCATCAAGTGAAGAGGAAATTACACGTAGAGATTCGATTTCAATCTCCTCTTTTTCGGACCAATGCCCATATATTTTAGTGTATTCCTCTTTAAAACCCAAAATCAAATCTTTCTCACCAGAATAAGATATTTCCAGTGCAGAATCCTGTCCAATAAAACGAAGATATGCATATCTTTCCCTGATCTTAGCCTTATTCGCATCCACCCCCTCCTCCTTGATCATAGCCATAGCAAGTTTATCCAATTCATGGAAGTAGCCTGGCAATTCTCCAATAACTCGTGAATATGGTAGAAGAACCTGTTTTTCGGCAATTCTTTCCACCCTGGCCCTGCTTATTCCATAGGCACTTAAGAGTCCGGCATCCCGGGGCAATAAGATAGTATGAATATGAAGCAGATCAGCTATTGCGGATGCATGCATTCCTCCTGCACCACCAAAGGCTACAAGCACATGGTCTGCGGGTTTATATCCTTTGCTTACTGAGACTTTACGAATGGCTCCTGCCATAATCTCATTTGCAATCTGAAGAAAACCTTCAATAAGCTCTTCCATTTTTCTCCTTACCCCACTTCGCGAAAATATTTCATCAATTAGCTCATCTATTCTTTTCAATGAGTCATCCGGAAAAACCGGTATCCCAAATTGTTTTGGATCTAACCGGCCCGATAGGAGATTAATATCCGTAATTGTAAGTGGTCCACCTGCGCCATAACATGCCGGACCCGGGGAAGCACCAGCACTATCCGGACCTACAGACAATTTGAATCCGTCATAGTAACAAATAGATCCCCCTCCGGCCGCGACTGTTTCAATGGAAAGAGCCGGACTGAATATTTTGGCATCACCCACCTCCAGCTCAAAACTATAATCAAACTTTTCACTGATCCTGGATACATCCGTACTGGTTCCTCCCATATCAAATGAAATGATCTTTTTGTATCCTGCTGACCTTCCAACAGCTGCTGCTCCAACAACTCCACCGGCCGGGCCACTCAAAAGACTATCTTTGGGATGAAATTTCCCTTTTCGCACCAATCCCCCGGCACTGTTCATAACAAAGAAATCCTTTGCATATATCTTCTCTGAAATATTATCCAGGTAATTTTGAATGATTGTATCCAAATATGCATTTACAACAGTAGTTTCAGCCCTGGGAATATATTTGATAAGTGAAGAAAGTTTGGATGAAATACTTACAGACTGAAATCCTGTCTCCCTGAGAATACTCTCAAGAATAATTTCATGATCCGGGTTTTTATAGGAATTTAACAATGCAACCGCGGCTGAATAATAATGCAGCTCCATCCTTAAAGCAGTAATCTTTAGTTTCAGATCATTAAAATCAATGCCTCCAATGATTTTACCTTCGGCATCGATTCTTTCCTTCACTTCAATAACTTCCTGATAAAGAGAAATCGGTTTCTGAATATTACGTGCAAATATATCGGGCCTTTGCTGGTATCGTATCTTCAACAGGTCTTTAAAACCTTTAGTGACAAAAAATACAGTATCAGATCCTTTCCGCTCGAGCAGTGCATTTGTCCCTTTTGTTGAACCCAGCTTAATTTTATGAACCGGGATTTTTTCTGAAAGGGAGCTTTCAGAAATAAGCCTGGCAGCAAGTACCGGTGCTTCCTCTCCTGTTCTCAATTCAAAACCACCTTTGAAACCTTCCAAATCTTCAGGAAGAGGTTTATCCAGTTTCAGTATTTTTCCATCCGCATCAAAACTCACAAGCTTAATATCCGGGTGTTTTTTATTTAGTAATTGGAAAGTATAACCTGCAAGAATATCTTTTTCCAGCTTCCACTGCTCTCTGACTTTCAGCTCCAGCTTATTTTCCCAATGTATAATACTTCCTCTAATTGAACCATTACTCAGTACCTTTCGCCTCAAGATATTTCCTTCAGAATCTTTTGTAAGGCAATCGGTAAAAGTTCCGCCTGTATCTACATTTAATTCAAAGCTTTTCTCATTCATTATGAATGTCCGGTTTTTCTAATTTGAATGACTTGAAAAACAACATAAGCCCAAATCAGGCTTGACAGTCCAAAATTTGCAATAAAATTAACTTCCTGAGAATTCCCCATGACAGGAAATATCTGGGTCATTGCATTCGATAGATTCATAATACCAAGGACAATAGTTACCCACACAACAGCTAACATTAGAAGGTTTGAGATGGTTCCGTTCATATTGTTATGGCCCATGATCTTCGGATTATTTATCACAAAAACAAGGAAAATACTTATAAATGGAAGTATCAAGCCATTTAATGCCTGAGCCAGAATAATAGCGGGTATAGGTTTAAATCCCAACATTCCAAGAATAATGCCTGTAAGAAGTACAATTCCCCAGGTAATAATAAAATTAAAAGACCTATGGCTCCATTTCTCCGGATTATCCCCTGAAAATAAACTTCTGGCAGTAATGGCAGAAGCAAGAGGAGCAGTAATGGCGGAAGTAATACCGGCTGCAAACATCCCTATTGCAAAGACAATTACAATCCATGAGCCTAATTTCATGTCCAGGGTATTCACTAAAGCCTCATAGGAAAATGGGCCGGAAACAAATGAGCCAACTACCAATACAGACATAGAGATTAAGCCCCCGAAAATTACTGCAATACTTAATCCAAATCTCATTTCCTTTACAGATTGAGATTCCTGGGCAATACCGGAGCCAAGAAAGAGGTTATATGGAACCACAGTAGTGCCAATTAACCCCAGTACCAATAGTCCAGCTCCTGAAGTACCCGGCAGGGATGGTATAAAACTGCCTTTTACTATCTCTCCAAGATCAGGTTTAAGCAGTATGGCAGTGGTAAGAAATGAAATCCCCATAATTGCAACTACAAAACCCATTAGCCTGGCAATATTTCTGAGAGATGGAAGACTTAGTGCCAGAACAGCAAAAAGGCCAATAAGCAAAACAAGAATATGAGTTTTCACAGGAAATAAGATTTCCAGCCCTGCTACTGCTCCTAAGAGATTTCCTGTTTCATATGCAGCTGAACCTATTATTATCGCACCTACTACAAGTACCAGGACAAGGGTAAAAGATGATCGTCCCTTGTAATGATTTCTAATGGCCTGGCCAAGATTAATCCCCGATCGTATAGTTACCCGTGCAACTGCCTCCTGCAAAACCAGACAGGCAATCACTGAAAAAACCAGGGCCCACAATAAATCAAAACCAAATTCTGCACCTGCTTTTGAAGCAGTGGTTATAGTTCCGGGTCCAATAAAAGCAGCAGATATAACTGACCAGAACAGAATATTTATAAGGCGCTTACGCATATTGTCTAATAGAATTTACTCATTCCTCCACCAGATCATAGCCATCATACTTCCCTTTATCAATTGCTGGAATTCCTTTTACCATCCATTCAGGGGCTGGTAAATCTTTAAGAAAATGATCATAAAACTGCAACTGTCTGATTGCAAGGTCAACCTTATTTGGCCATTTAGTAAGATTATGCTCTTCTCCATTGTATACCAGCATCCAGGCAGGCTTGTTCAGGCGCCTGAGAGCCACAAAAAATTCAATACCCTGGTACCATGGCACTGCGCCATCTGTGTCATTATGCATAATAAGAAGAGGTGTATTTATTTTTGGCACAAAGAAGATGGGTGAGTTTTCAATATATTGGAATGGCTTCTCCCACAATGTACCTCCAATACGACTTTGCCCACCCTCGTATTGCATCATGCGACTTGCACCTGATCCCCACCTGATGCCACCATAGGCACTTGTCATATTACTTACGGGTGCACCTGAATAGGCACATTTAAAAAGATTTGTTTTGGTTACCAGGTAAGCAATCTGATAGCCTCCCCAGCTTTGTCCATTCAGTCCTATCCTGTCTTTATCTATAAAATCAAAGCTGTTGATCAGGTTCATAGTGCCGCTAACAACTGCATTGTAAGCACTCTCTCCGGGATATCCATCGGTATAAACAATATCGGGGGCAAAAACAAGATAGTCATTACTTACCTCCAGGGTTCTGTTTATTTTCGATCGTTTTGGAGCCGGAATCCAATGGGTATGCAATCCATCCGATTCACGCTCGTAGAAATAAACAAGCATGGGGTACTTTTTTAAAGGATCGAAATTTTCAGGTTTATACAATAGTCCCTGTAATTCCTTTCTATCAAACGACATCCACTCCACCAACTCAACAGTTCCCCAATTATAGTCACTTTGTTGTGGATTTGCTGTGGATATTTTAATGGGATTACTAAAATCTAACTCACTAATCCAAAGATCAGGGAATTCCTCAAAGCTTCCCTTTCGCCACATAATAATATCACCAAATTTTGCCTTTACTGGAGGATAAAACCTATAATCATCCATAAATATTTTTGATGGATCTCCAGCGGTTTTCACACTTTTAGAATAAAATCCACTTTGTTTTGTTTTCAAATGAAATCCACTAAGCAACATACTTTCATTATCTGCAATAGATTCTGCGTCCTCATCTAACTGAATGTATCTCAGGCGGATGTTATTCTTCCTTCCATAGGCATTTGTCAGGTTCACATCTTCCTTTTTTTCTGTGGGATCCAGTTTCCACAGATCAAAGGCATCATATACAAGGAAATAATCGTCATCCCCAATCCAACCTGCCGATCCATATGACCTGGGATAGCTTGGATGATCATCGGCTTCATCATAAAATGCAACATCAATATCAGAGCTTAATTTAATCTTCCGGCCTGTCTTTATTTGGTGTGCATACCATATATTATCACGATTATCAAACCAGTACATATATTTACCCTTTGGAGACATGGAAGCCCGGGAACTCAACTTTTCAACAAACATGTTTGCTTTCCCTGTAGACATATCAATAATATAATAATCTGTATAACGATTTTGATCCCAGGACACCAGTTTTCTGTATGGAAGGTCGGACCTGCCCATAGCATAATTACCATTACCTTTCTGGAAAATTTGAACTTCCGGGACATTCATATTAGCTAGTTGAACCATCTTCTCATTCTCAAGGTAATATACCGCAAGGTAGTTTCTCTTTTTTTCCCTGCCGATCCGAAGTTTTTGCATTGGTTGTAAATAAAGATCGTTAAATGTCCAAATATCTACCTTATATTTTTCCTCATCCAGCAAAGTATCTTCCGGTTCCTGGATCTGGGTAGGTGCAGTACCAAAAAATAATTTTCCACCATTCTCAGAGAAATATAATTTCCTATTCTCACTCACACTCCAATTTTTACTCATTCCATCAGAAGCAGAATTTACAAGCACTCTGGCTCCATCCATCTTCTCTACCCAATGATACAAACCATAGCTTTTTATTTTTGAGGTATCCGAACTAAATAAAAACCCTAATTGCCTGCCCTGATCACTTATAGTTAGATTTTGAGCTTGTCCCTCCTGACTCATAATTTCAACTGAAGAAGTTTTTCCAGTCTCAACAAATAAGACCTTTGAATAAAGAAGTGAATCTTCAGTTTGGGTGATGAAACTCAAGCTATTACCCTTTGCTGCAACTGCATACTCCGTAACATCCTGAAAAATGGTTGTTACTCCGGAAAGCGAATTGAATACCACCAGCTTGGTTCCTTTAGCATTTTTAATCCTTTTAAGCTCTTCCTTAAGTTTTTGCGCTTTCTCTTTCTCTGTTTTCTTCTCTTCTTCACTCAAATCCTGCTTCTCTTCATTCTTCTTTTCAAGCGGATAAATTTTTTCATGTTGAAATGCGAACATTGAGCCTTCCTTTTCAGGGACCTTGAAGGACTTAACTTTTTCGAATTTCATCAAACTGTGCTTGCCTATTAACCAAACTCCCAATGAATCTTTTGGCATTTCATCCTTTTTCTTTTTTTTCATTTTTGCCTCACGTGTTATAGCGTGTTGAGGTTTAATTTTGAATACCAGGTAATTTGATTCCGGAGAAAATTTCGCATGATATCCTCTTGCAAAAGATTCAAGTTTCCCGGTTTTCACATTATATAAATATAGTATGCCATCGCCAATCTGAGGATTGATTTCATAACTAACCCAACTACCATCCGGGGAAATCTGGCTGTTATCCAATTTTTTCCAAAACTCGTAAACACTATGGTCAAGTGAAGGTTTTTGATTCTCTTGAGCAAAAGCTATTGAAAAAGCTATACTTAAGAATAAAACAAATGTGAAAAGTTTGAATGATTTCATAGAAAATATTTTTATGTTAGTAATTTGTCTGACAACAAAGCTTAACTGAAAATGAAGACATCTCTGCAACAGAATGTCAAATATAGAAAAAGCATTTTGAAAGAATCACTTTATAAAACAGAAAACCCTGCTGAACAACAGCAGGGTTTATCAATTTTATCAGTCTGGGTTTCTCCTTAAAAATCTACAGCCAATCCAACTCCTATCAACTCTTTAAACTGAACATTTGGTCTAGATGAATCCATAACACCATCACCTGTAGAATCGTATGGTATTAATACATCATCATCATAAATAAGATTGGTGGTTAATTGAGCTGAAATAAACTTATTCACCTTCAGATTCAGAATTACTTCCCAATAAACATCAATGTTTTGTGGATTTTCAAGATAGTTTGAAAATAGATCCAGCTTTGTCTGAAAACTTATGTTTTCCATTATCTCATGCTTAAAGAAGAACTTTATATATCCACCAAATTCATAACGGGCCTTATCCCCTGGATCTAATCCGAAAGATCCTGAATCAGACAATTGCTGATCCAAAACATAAGTTGATTTAATACTAAGAGGTGAAAGGAACAAATTCAGATTTTTGCTTGCATTAAGGTCCATACCAAGAGCAACAAAAAGGTAAGCAGGTGCAAACCAGTTTGAGATTTTAAAGTCCGAATCATCACTGCTATACCCTATGGACATTTGGGTTTTAATATCCACAAGACCTGAATAATACCAGTTTCCCTTTGCCTTTTTCCCATATTTTGAAGTAAAGTTCAACTTATCTTCGGTCTTGGTTACATCATCTTTTAACTTTTGCATGCCATAACCAACTACCATGTAATTAGTCCAGAAGGAATTTTCTGTGGTATAATTCAGAAACAAGTCTAAATTACCAATTCCCGAAATTGAATTATCACCACCTGCAGCCCAGTTCACAAATGAAACCTGTGAAAATTGCAGGCTAAATTTACCTCCCGCTTTCCATCCTATAATGGTATCAGAATGCTGTGTTCTGACCGTTTCCTCAAAATCGGTACTCTGTCCGAAAATACTAAAGCTAAAGGCCAGGAGAAAAATGGAAAAGAGATTAATCTTTAAGATTTTCATAGTAAGTTTTATATTTCAATAAATATTACTGCTGAACATGTACATCCATTTGAGGGAAAGGAATACTCAATCCTTCTTTCTCAAAAGTTTTATAAACCTGCTCATTCATTTGAAAAAATACAGCCCAGTAGTCTTCTGATTTTACCCAGGCTCTAACTGCAAAGTTTACAGAGCTATCAGCCAGTTCACTTATGGCTATGAAGGGTTCAGGATCTTTCATAATTCGACTATCAGCCTGGATTAAATTCCCAATAACTTCTTTAGCCTTATCAGAATTATCGCCATAAGCAATTCCAATTGTCCAATCCACCCTTCTGGTTAGCTCGGTGGAATAATTTGTCATAGACCCGGTTGATAAACCTCCATTAGGAATAATGATAGTTATATTGTCAGGGGTTTTCAATATAGTATTGAATATCTGAATTTCCCTCACAGTTCCTGAATGCCCCTGGGCGTTGATATAATCACCAGCCTTAAAAGGCTTAAAAACCAATATCATAACACCTCCTGCAAAATTCTGCAATGTACCTGAAAGAGCCATACCCACAGCAAGGCCGGCGGCACCCAGAATAGCAATGAATGAAGTCATCTGAATACCCACCATACCCATAACACTGATTACAAGCAAGGCTTTAAGCAAAACAGAAATCAGACTTCTTAAAAAAGGTTTAAGAGAAGCGTCAAGATCTTTACGGTCCATCAATTTTGAAATACTCTTATTTATGATCTTAATGATCCATAATCCCATTAGTAGTACCACAAGGGCACCAATAAATTTGGGACCATGTTCCAACAGCAGTTCCCATCCCTGGGATACAAGATCCATACCTTTATCAAGATTTTCTTCCATAATGATTGTTGTTTTTAGGTTAATAATATTTTTCAGGGCGCAAATATGCATTTTTTTAATTAAACCGATACTAATTCATTGAAACTATTTTATAATTAATTGACAATCGCTTAATTCTTTAGGACAAAAAATATTCTTTATTAAGTTTTGAGGATTGCATTTTATGTTAACAAAAAATACTAATCTTTCGCTAGTAAAAGAATTCATCTTTTCTATCTTTAAAAACTAAATCCAACAAGAAAATGATAGATCTCAAATCTCTTCAGGAAGAATTTTACAAAATTTATGGAAATAATAAAAAAGTTCCATTGTTATTTTTTGCACCGGGAAAAGTTAATTTGATTGGGGAACACACAGATTATAATGGAGGCTTTGTTTTTCCAGGCTCACTGAATTTTGGCACCTACTTAATGGTTCGGGAAACTAATGAATGAGTCACATGATTCCCTGAGATATAACTATGAAGTAACCGGTATGGAATTGGATATTCTGGTTGAAGAGGCAAGAAAAATCCCAAGTGTTCTTGGTTCAAGAATGACAGGTGCAGGTTTTGGCGGATGTACAGTAAGCCTTGTTAAAGAAAGTGAAATTGAATCATTTATGAATCTTGTTGGGAAAAACTATAAGCTCAAAACAGGTCTGGAAGTTTCTTTTTATTTACCTGAGTTAGGAGCAGTGCCTGCAGAAATAAAAATGTAAAAAGCTAAGGCTAAGTCCCGAAAAGAATAAAATTGTACTTTTAAAAATTCAAACGTAAAACCTAAAATTAATCAAGAATGGAATCTAACTTATCAATGCTGGATTATGCAATATTCATTGTTTACGGAATTGTTATCGTTGGGGTTGGCTTGTGGGTATCACGCGATAAAAAAGGACATCAGAAAAACGCTGAAGATTATTTTCTTGCCAGTAAATCATTACCATGGTGGGCAGTTGGAGCATCACTCATTGCTGCCAATATTTCAGCTGAACAATTTATTGGAATGTCAGGTTCCGGATTTGCCATTGGTCTGGCAATTGCTTCATATGAGTGGATGGCTGCAATCACACTGATCATTGTTGGAAAATTCTTTCTTCCCATCTTTATAGAAAAACAAATCTACACCATCCCGGAATTTGTTGAAAACAGGTTCAGCACAAACCTGAAAACCATTCTGGCAGTTTTTTGGATTGCACTATTTGTATTTGTGAATCTAACAACCGTATTATTTCTTGGGGCAAAAGCAGTGGATACTGTTTTTGGAACAGGTGATGGAAGTCTGATGATAAGAGCTATTCTTATTCTTGCACTTATTGCTGCAGCTTACTCCATTTATGGAGGATTGGCTGCTGTGGCCTGGACAGATGTTATACAGGTTGTGTTACTGGTCATTGGTGGAATGATTACCACCATTATTGCATTACAACATGTAACCCCTGAAGGTGGGGTATTGAATGGATTAAATCACATTTACTCAACAGCAGGAGATAAATTCCATATGATCCTTAAAAAAGGTAATCCTGAATTCATGAATTTACCAGGAATAGCTGTATTGATTGGCGGAATGTGGGTGGCAAATCTTTATTATTGGGGATTTAACCAGTACATTATCCAGCGAACTCTTGCTGCAAAATCACTAAAAGAAGCCCAACGTGGTATTGCATTTGCAGGTTTCCTGAAGCTGCTTATTCCATTGTTTGTGGTTGTCCCCGGAATCATTGCATATGTTATGTTTACTCAGGGTGAGGGAACTGCTGTTATCGATGGTGTTTCCGATGCATTTTTAAAGAATGATGGGAGTTTAAATGTTGATAAAGCATATCCCTGGCTGATTAGTGTTTTTGTTCCAAATGGGCTCAAAGGATTGGTAATTGCAGCCTTAATTGCTGCCATTGTTTCATCACTGGCTTCCATGCTAAACTCTACAGCTACAATTTTTACAATGGACATTTATAAACCATATATTAATAAGAATGCATCTGACAAGCAAATTGTTACAGTGGGAAGACTAACTGCTGCTTCGGCTCTGGTAATTGCAGGGTTTATGGCTAAACCACTTGGTAGCATTCCCCAGATGTTCCAATATATTCAGGAATATACAGGAATGGTAAGCCCGGGAATCCTTGCCGTTTTCTTGCTGGGACTTTTCTGGAAAAAGGCCACAAATAAAGGAGCAATTGTAGGAATTTTGTCCTCAATAGTTGTTGCACTTCTTCTGAAAATTCCCGGAATAGGTCTTCCATGGATGGACCAGATGCTTTACACACTGTTGATTACAATGGTAGTGATTGTTGGCGTTAGTCTCACATTCTCCAAGGATGTAGATGATCCTAAAGGTATAAAACTGACTTCTGAAACTTTTATTACTGGCAAAGCATTTAATATAAGTGCCTATGTAATTCTTATCATTCTTGTTGTGCTTTATACAGTTTTTTGGTAATAAAGCATTTCTGACCTTTATGATTGTTTTAGGAAAATGATAGATATTTAGTAACTTAACAGTCCAAATCTTAACTACCAAAATTGAATCGAAACTGACACGTCCACTGCAAGATATTGATTTGCTGATATTTAAAACTTAACTATTTCTATTTAACCTTAACCTTAAAATCAAAAAACTATGAGTAACGAAGGTTTTAATTTTTCAAAGTTCATTGCTGATTCAAAGAATTCGTTAATGAACCCCAAAGAGTATTTTGCCTCTATGGCTATCACAGGAGGTTTTGTTGAGCCAATTATCAAGGCCGTTTTGTATGGATTGGTCGCCGGAATTTTTACATTCCTCTGGAGTATGCTTAAGATCGGATCAGTAGATGCCGGCATGTTTGGTGGTATGCTAGGTGCTTCTGTTGGTATCATGAGTTTCATTGGGCCTATAATTGGTGCATTGATTGGTTTATTTATTGGTGGAGTTGTTATGCTCATCATTTCCGCAATTTGTGGTGGCAGCACTGATTACGAAGCCAATGTCAGAGTAGTAGCATCGTTGATGGTTGTTTCTCCAATTAAGGCACTTTTTGGATTCCTGGGATTTATATCTTTTATAGGAATCATTGTGGGACTTGCCATATCTCTCTATTCCATCTGGATGTTATATCATGCTCTCAATGAATCTTTAAAAGCTAAAGTAGCTACCTCTAAAGTAATTTCAATTGTCCTGGCAGTACTTCTTGCTTTGTTTACCCTGATTGGATTGGGTGCCAAGAAAGCTACCTCCTCCTTCATAAACTCCTATGAAGATTTGATAGAAGAAGAATATGAAGTATTAGAAGAAGCAATGGAAGATGCTACAGAAGTAATGAAAGAGTATACAAAAGAACTGGAAGAAACCACTGAAAAAATGAAAGAAAGTGAGGCTGAAGAATCCGAAGAAGAAATTAAAGATCCTGAATAAAGTTTCTTTTCTTAATAAATCCTAAATTGAAGAATCCTGCATAATTGCAGGATTTTTTTATTAAACCTATTTCCCAATTAGCATTATTTCATAATTTTCGAGGGTGTTATCCCCGCAGTATTAATACCACCCCGTCCCTTACCCAGTATACTTGAGTAGATTTTATATATGAGAAATTGTGGCTGATTTATTAATAGGCTGTTGAAACGGCATCGGGACACCCCTCCTAGAAGATTAGGAGGGGAATTTAGATCTTTTTCTAAACGTTTAATAGATTCTCCTCCTTTTATTGAAGCCTGCCTACCGGACAGGCAGGGAGAAGTACCACATTCTGATAGGGTTGGGTTGTGAGTGAAGGCCCCTGTTAAATGGAAGATTATTTCACAGGGCAGGCTTCAGAATGTGGGGAGGTGGTTTTCTTTATCCATGAATTGGTTTATTCAGATAGTCAGTTTATGATCTTGCTTTGGCATGATAATTAATGAAACCAATGGTGGGCAAGCTTCTGTTCCACTCGGGGACTCCTTATAAGGAGAATTTAAGAAATAGTTCCGGAGAAAGGTTTTTTACTCGTCTGACCACTCATGATTACAGCCCATAGATAGACATATCTTTTTACTTGATGAACTAACAATTAGTGGTCTGACGAGAGTATATTACCACTCATGGCTGCAGCCCCTCCTCATGACGCTTCGGGCAGGGCAAACTCGCAAAATTTTTCTCTGATTCAACTATTCAAGCCTTCAACTATTCAACCTTCTCAATTCTTCAATAATGAAGCTTACATCTTTACAAATTTCTTCATCCAACGTGAGTTTTTCTCATAAACTTCTATAATATATATGCCCGAAGGTAAGTCATTGATATCCAGAATTAATACCAAATCTTCTTCATCTAGCTCCAAAACTTTCTGTCCTGTTGAACTTAGTACACGAATTAAACGCGATGTAACACTTCCATAAAAATCAAGAATAATTTGATCACTCGCCGGATTAGGATACAACTTAAACCCCTCCTGAAAATATATATCAGGTTCGTTCTTGTGGTTTAATATACTGGGGCCAATCAAAGAAAAAGTCCTGGGATCTAATTCCAGGTTAAGTACATATTCAGAAACCTTAAATTTGAAACTTTCAACTGCCTCATCCTGATATACTCTGACAATAGTGTCACCAGAAGCAAAATCAAATTTAAATTCTAAGGGCATTCTAAACAAGGGTGTTTCAGCAGTTGATGTTATTTGCCTGGAGCTAATTTGCAAAGTGTCGCCAACCTGCCCCCAGTTAATTTCATAAGATGGAAATCCCTTGCCAAAATACCACTGATCAAAAAAAGTTGTCAGGTCCATACCAGATACTGTTTCGGCTACTTCTTGAAAATCCAGCCCGCTTGCAACAGAATCACTGAAAGTACTTTGGAATTCCTTCAAAGTTTCAAAGAAAGCTAAATCATCATCCATCTCAAATCTCAACATATGAATGATTGCCGCCCCTTTTTTATAAGAAAGACGATAATCAAAGATTCTGCTCACATTACCGGATTCTTCTAATGGAATATATACGGAGCCCAGGGGTCTTTCCAGGGCATAGGCATGAGCATTTTTCATCCAGGCAACTGCATCCTCAAGTGACCTTAAGTTTTCGAGAGCAATATATTCTGAATATGAAGCAAATCCCTCATTGATCCATATATCCTGCCAACTGGCACAGGTTACCTGGTCTCCAAACCATTGGTGAGCCAGTTCGTGGGCTACAATCCGGTATACAAAATCCTTCATGGTTGACATGGTTTGATGTTCCATATAGGAACCGGAAGAAACAAGGCAATGACCATATTTCTCATCAGAAAACGGGTATTTAGAATAAAGACTGGAATACAGTTCAATGAGTTCTGAAGTCTCTTCCAAATCGTTTTTGAATGTATTGAGACATGAGGGATCATCATAAATAAAATTCTGAACAAGTATAGAATCTGTTTCTTGAGGATGTGCATAAAAACTATAATCCTGGTAATCTGAAATAGCATAGGAAATAAGATAGTATTCAATTGGATAGCTTGAAAACCATTCGTACCTGACTTTATTATCAGCTAAAGGGACAATGTTTTTCAACAAGCCATTGGAACCGGCCATAAGTCCATCTCCGATAGTAATAAATACCCGGCTGGAATCTGCTTTGTCTTTAAGGTCTTGCTTACAGGGAAACCAGTTTTTTGCAGAAAAGGGTTCAGATAATGTCCAGCTTACATGAACACCCCACCGCGAATCAAAAGCTTGATAGACCCCCTGGCTGGGCTGACCATGATAATAGATCTGAAATTCAAGCAAATCTCCCCTGACCTGAGGATTAACAAGGGAAATGCTTAAAAGATCTTCGTCATGTGTGAATGGCCTGCTTTGTGAATTTATCACTATTGAATCAACAGACATATTAGAAGCCAATTCAATGACAAGTTTGTCCATCCCTTCCAGGCCAATTTCAACAAGAATAGTAACACTACCCTTTAAATTTGTAGATAAATTATCTGCCTCCAGGTCCAGGAAATACCATTTAATATCATAATCCTGTAATTGAGTATTGTTTAATGATTTTTGAGAAATGACTTCTAAATAATTCCCGGGTACCTTAATATTCTTTTCAAACTCCAGGAATTGGCAAAACCCATTTCCAACAAGAAATAAAACAAATACAATTATCAACCCTAATTGCTTCATTCAGACAAGTGTTTCAGACATTACAAAAATCAACTATAAAGCTAAGAAATAATTAGTTTTAAATTTACGTAATTCAATATTCCAATATTCCATCATTCTCCCGAAAAATAAAAATTCTTCGATTTTGTAATAATTTACTTACAATAGGTTCAGTATTTTCCTACTCTCAAAGTACTTTCTTAGAGTTTACTTTGATAATAAATAGAGGCTGATTAAGAGAATTACCAGCATTTTCAGGATAAGCACGTATATATCAACAAAAAAACCCTATCTTAATAATTATTTAGCATGAATCATATAGCTATCAGGCATGAAAACCATTGAGACCACTAAGCCAAAAGTATTATATGTTGATGACTCAATGGAATATTTAGTGCTATTCTCAGCTGCACTTAAAAAGGATTACGAAATATTTACCACAGATTCGGCTAAAAAAGGCTTAGATATCCTGGAAAAGGAGAATATCCAGGTTGTCATTGCCGACCAGCGCATGCCTGTGATGACCGGGATTGAAATGCTTGAAAAGGTTGCAAATAAATATCCGGATATTTTGCGCTTTATGATTAGTGGATTCACTGATTTTAAAGCCACTGTTGATGGGGTAAATAAGGGACAGATACAAGGTTATTTTCACAAGCCTATCGAACCGGAGGAAATAAGGATTGCCGTCAGAAAAGCCCTTGAAATTGCAAACCTGAAAAAGCGAAACCAGGAAATCCTTAAAGAATTAGAATTAATAAATATTGTACTAAAAAATAGTGACCGGAATAAAACAGTCTTTTTACAAATATTAAGTAAGGAATTAAACAAACCCCTCGACGAGGTAAGGGGAACTGTACAGGCTTTTAAAAACAATCCTATCTCTGAGGATCTTAAGAATCTTGTGAATTTACTTGATAAAAATGTATCAAAATTCGAGTTATTATCTTCTCTCACTAATCAGATCACTTTGCTAAAAATAAATGAAGGGAAACTTGAATTTAGCAAACTAAACACCAGGGAAGTTGTTGAATATCTGCTTATTGAAATTTCGAGTAAATTTAAGAAGCGAAAAATAAAACTTAAGCTCGAAGGAGAAAATAATGAATTGTTTTTAAGAGGTGAATTTCACCTTGTAATCAGTTGCCTGGTAAATATATTGGACAATGCACTCCATCATACTTCAGATGGGGGCACCATGAGAATGAGAATTGGGAATGAAGACCGAATGGTTTTCTTTGAAATTTTTGATGGAGGAATAAATCATTCTCCAGAAAACCATGAAAGTACCAGAAACTTTTTTTCAACCGATGAAGAATTACTAAATGTGAATCTGAATTTGGGACTGGTTCTTGCCAAACAAATCATGGATGTCCATAATGGCAAAGTTCACTGCAGCTGCAATAATAAAGAAGAAAAAATAAAATTGCTATTTCAATCCGCTGACTAACAATTAATGATAAGCGACTTGACTTAATCCAACAGTAAAACAAGCCATGACTGAATCAATGCTCCAGAATCTCATGAAGTTGTTTGCAATCATTGCAAGCATAAGCAGGGAGACTGTTTCTGTCCTTTCAAGAAGTTTTGTAGACTCCTTCCTTTCCGAGCAATTCAGTCCTTACCTGGTAAAGAAATATTTACAATTATTTGACGAGAATTTTGAGCAATTAGATCAAGTCGGACAGGGAATAGAGAGTAAGCGAACCTCCTCATTGTCTGTAAAGATTATGGGTATCTGCCTACAGATAAACGAGGAACTTTATGTAAAGAACAAATATCAAATTCTGCTAAGCTTAATTCAATTTGTGAAATATTTTGACAGAAATCTTAGCTCAGAGGAAGGCTTTAAACAATCTATTAGTGATGCCGTTCAAACCATTGCCCAGGGGATGATGATAAATCAGGATGATTATGACAACTGCTGGACATTTATTGCAGATAAGTTTTATAAGATTCCTGATAAAAAGCAATTACTTATTGTTAGTGATGACTCTGAATTTAGTTTTACTAAGATCAATCATCTTCAAAAGACCGGGCTCAATACCCAGGTTTTTATATTGAAAATCCAACAAGTGAATCTATTCCTGTTTTATTTTGACGGAGAAGACAAACTTGAGATTAAAGGCAACTACATTTTCCCGAAACATGTTTACATATTACCAAAAGGTTCAGCAATTCGAGGAACTCATATTAGCCCCATTTACTATAGTGACATTGTTTCAGCATACCTGAAAAATATTCAAACAGATAAGGTAATCCTTCAGGCTGAAAATATTGAGTTTAAATTTAAAAACAGCGAGAACGGGATACATAAATTTAACTTCCAGGCTGAATCAGGTCAATTGGTAGGAATAATGGGAGGAAGCGGCACCGGCAAATCCACTCTATTAAAAGTATTAATTGGCTCTTTAGCACTCAAAACAGGAAATGTATTGATAAATGGCTATAATCTGCAAACACAAAATGAAGATCTGGAAGGAATCCTGGGGTATGTTCCCCAGGACGATCTGCTAATTGCAGAATTAACTGTTTATCAAAACCTGTATTACAATGCAAAATTATGTTTTGGGAATTTATCCAGGGAACAAATTACCGAAAATGTAGAAAAGGTATTAAATAACCTGGATCTTTTCCATATCAAGGATCTTCTTGTTGGAAGTCCTCTAAATAAGTTTATAAGCGGAGGTCAGAGAAAAAGGTTAAATATAGCCCTGGAACTGATCAGGGAACCATATATCTTATTTATTGATGAACCAACATCCGGGCTGTCATCTACCGATTCAGAAAATGTTTTACAATTACTTAAAGATCAAACCCTCCTGGGGAAACTTGTTATAGTTAACATCCACCAACCTTCCTCAGATTTATTCAAGCTATTTGATAAACTTCTGGTTATGGACAAAGGAGGCTACCCTGTTTACTATGGGAATCCAATGGAATCAATATTGTATTTCAAGAAAAAATCTAAAAGGGTTGATGCTGGTGAAATTGAATGCTCCGCCTGTGGAAATGTTCAGACTGACGATATATTAAAACTTCTGGAAAGAAAGAAAGTAAATGAACTGGGTGAATTTGTTGAAGAGCGGACTACCCCTCCAAAAGCCTGGTATGAACTCTTCCAGAACGAATTAGAAGTAAAATCAACCGAAGTATCCAAAAAGACTGCACTCCCCGGGAAAGTTTTTGTCAGGCCCAATATAATCAAACAGTTTTTCACCTTCAGTGAAAGAAATTTTTTGTCAAAAATAGCTGATCGTCAATACCTTATTCTCGCCTTTGGGATTTCACCCCTGCTTGCTGTTATCCTTGGTTATTTCACAAAATATTTTAGTGGAACAGAATCAAACCCCATAGCATATGTGTTTAGCAAAAACGAAAATATTCCTGCTTATCTGTTTATGTGCGTAATTGTTGCTCTTTTTATTGGGATGATCATCAGTGCTGAAGAAATAATTACGGACAGGAAAATACTGGAAAGGGAATCTTTCCTGAACCTTAGCAGGATCGCCTATCTCAATTCAAAGATTGTTTTTCTCTTTTTCTTAACTGCCTTACAAATGCTCACATTTGTTCTGGTTGGAAATTCAATCCTCGAAGTAAAAGGACTGAATTTTAATTTTTGGCTGGTACTATTTTCTACAGCCATGTTTGCGATTATGCTTGGCCTTAATATTTCAGCAAGTTTAAAATCTGTAATTGCAATCTATATTACTATCCCATTTATACTGGTTCCTTTTATTTTACTTGCAGGAATCATCGTAAAATACGATAAACTACATTATAAAATGGCTTCATCAGAGTTCGTGCCAGTTGTTGGAGATCTTATGCCCTCAAAATGGGCCTATGAGGCGCTGGTTGTCAACCAGTTTTCGAATAATAAATACCAGGTCCATTTCAATGAAATTGACACTAAGATTGAAAATCGATCTTATGAACTCGATTACCTCATCCCCAAAATCATAAGCAAGATAAGAGATGCTGAATATGCAATTAATAGTAACAAGAATAAAGAAGCTCTTCATATATTAAGCTCTATATCTTCAGCTATTCTTGAAATACAGGGAGTTCAAAATGCCCCGGTTGACTTCGAAGGAAACTTGCCGGAAAAGGTCTATTTTACAAGACTGAAATCCTACCTGGAGAAATTGAAAGTTTTCATTTCAAAAGAGATAAGCACTCTTAAATATCACAAAGATGAAATCTACGATGATTTGGTTTCCCGGGGAATGTCAATGAAACAAATAGCAAGTATGAAGAAAACATACTATAATGATGCTGTTGCTGATCTTGTATTAAACACAAACGAATTAAGAAAAGTATATGAATATGAAGGTAAATTGATCCAAAAGGCAGTTCCAATCTACAAACAACCTGAATCCAGGATGGGCAGAGCACATTTTTATTCTGGAATTAAGCAAGTAGGAAATGTGAAAATTGGGACCCTGTGGTTTAACACAATTGTATTGTGGATCATGAGCTTGATCTTATATGGATTCCTTGCTTCTGATCTTGGAAGAAAAACAAGCGAATGGATCATTCTATACAAACAAAGTAAAAAATATAAGGGAACTAAGGTGTGATTAGTATTTCAGGAAACTACCATTATCAATAGATTAAATAAATATTGTATATCTTAGTTCTAATAAAATGAAAAAAGATATTACGAAAAGCACATTAATAACAAATCAAAATCAAACTGCTATGAAGATTAAGCTTATAACTTTCGTATGCATTCTTGGTGTCATTCATATCTTTTCCGCTTGTAAGTTTGACAAAACCGGGGAAGACGAATCAACATCTACAGAAGACATTCTCACTCTGGATGATATGGATGGAGAACCGGAAATACTGGAAGATATACTCTTTCTTTTTCCTTCGCCCGGAGAAATCGTTGAAGGTTTTTTTAATTCAGAGCTTGAATACAAACCCGGGCTTGTAAATTCAGTTGAAAACTTAGATTCTTACCTTGGATCAAGATCTCAAGCTTTGAATCTGGGTATCTATGTTGCCGACCTGGCATATCTTGCAAAATACGGTATAAGTGGTGAATCGGTGGATTATCTTGAAGCTGTTCAATCTTTGAGTGCCCAGGTGGGTGTATCCACTGAAATATTTGAATCCTTATTGGAAAGAGCTAAAGCAAATATAAACAACCCCGATACTATTCTCCTGATTTCTAATGAGGCTTTCTATAAAATGTTCACTTTCCTCGAAACCAGTAAGAAAGAAAGCACTCTTGCAATTATTTCAACCGGGGCTTATATTGAGAGCTTATATCTTGTTCTGGAATCAATAGATGAATTCAAAGAAGATGACCCGATTTTGGAACAAATAAGTGAAATGAAGTATCCCTTCGATAACCTTCTTTCCAGGGCCAGGGAACACAAAGATGATAAAAATGTAGAAAGCATTTGTAAATACCTGAATGCAATCAGTCAAACCTTTGACTCATTAACGAAAGAAGAAACTGAAACTATAGTGACAAGAAATGAAGGTCAGCTAACAATTGGCGGAGGAACTAAATTTATCCTTTCAGCCGAGTATTTCAAGGAATTAAAATCTACAATTCATTCTTTCAGAACTGAAATTACCAGTATTTAAATTTATAAATATCCCTCATCATGAAATATATTAAAAAAGTACAGCTATCTTTGTTGCTAGTCATTGCTTCAAGCCTGTTTAGCTATGGGCAATTTTGTGCTGATTTTCATAAGACAGGTGATTGCAGAGCAGACATAGAACCTTCCTACAGGTACTATGACCAATCCAGAAGTGACATGATTGGAGTTGGGTATACATTGAAGTATAATGTTATTTTTTATGGAAAAAGAAACTATAAAATTTCGTTTTGTACCAATAAGAACTATTATCCGGTGCATTTTAAATTAATAGATGCATTAACAGAAAAAGTTCTTTATGATAATGAGGATGATGATTACCTGGAATCTCTCGGATTTGGTATGGTAAATACAAAACAGATTTTAATTGAGGTTGAAGTAATTGCAGAAAAGGCAAGTGACAGGGAAATTGAAGAGTTTTATCCCTGCATAGGAATGTTTCTGCAGTTTAAACAAACAGAAGAATAATTAGCAACTAATTTTCATGAAGTCTGATTATTAGCTTTGTCTCCATAAAGCCTGGAACGCTCCATAGCTGCAGCATAGGTAGTATATAGCGGATCTGTGGCCTTGGCCCGAATCTTCAAATAAGGGTCTGAAACTGTTGGACTCTGTCCAAAAGAGAAATTCAACAGAAGAAATATGGATGCAAAAATAATGCTTAAGCTTTTCATTTCATTTCAAGTCTTTTGCTTCCCCCTGCAGTGTGCTTCATTTCTTCTCTTTCTTGTCTTGCCCTGCGCCTCTTCTCCCCCTCTCCAATTATCTGATTTTGGTACTATTATGATACTACTTACTGCCTACTGCTTACTGCTTACTGCCTACTCCCTCATCTTCACTCATCTTTCCCAATACAACACTTCCAGGTCCTTCGGACTCTGAAAGGTTTCCTGTCCTTGCTCATTTCTTCTTATCTTCCCTTTTATCTTTTTACTTTTATCTTTAATCTTTTTTTGTCTGCTCCCTGCGCCTTTAGCCCAATGCCCTTTGCCTTTTCTTCCTATTCCGCATCCATTACGCATCTGAATCCTACTGTTGAACTTCTGTCAAAACCCGGTGAAACAAGCAATAACATCTGAGTTTGATTCAAGGCTTGTGGGCCTCCTTTTACATACCAGATACTGGAAGTAGGTTTGAAATAACTGCCACCCCTTATAATTACAAAACGATAACTGCCATTATCGTAAACATCATTTGTAAGCTGCCAGACATTACCTACCATATCGGCAACTTTAAAAGGACTCTCGCCTTTAGAAAAAGCATCTACCGGAGTCTGCCGGCCAAATGCATTATTGCATTTTGTTCCATGAAAAACCTCTCCCCATGGCCAGATTCTCCCATCATCACCCTGGCCAGCATACTGCCATTCTACTTCAGTAGGCAGTCTCTTTTCTGCCCATTCAGCATATGCCCTGGCATCCTCTATACTAACATATACGACAGGGTATTTAGCCTGACCAACAGGATAGCTGCCATTCTCCCAATGCTTTAAGAAATTTACCGGGTTTTCAGGCTTATAAAAAGTTGCCTCCATAAATTCAAAAAACTTCTCGTTAGTCACCGGATATTTATCCATAAAAAATCTTTCCATATTTATTTCCTCCGGAGTGGAATAATCCGGGTAAGGAATAAACTGATCTGAATTTGAGACATTGAACAAAAAGCTTCCTGCATCCACTTCAACCATTCCACGGGGAGATTTCTTCACTTTCCGGGTTGGTATAACCTGGCTAATCAGTCTTGGTTTACCTGATTGTACTTCAACAATGGTTTCATCCAAAAGTTCATTTTCATAAACCAACTGGATTACAAACCTCCCTTCGGTCTTTGAGAAAAAGTCTCTTATACGGATGCTGACAGCAGACTCATTAAATATTACAGGATCAAGCTGATAGGAAGGATCAGTTTCCCATATAAGAATTTGTCCCTCTGAACTGGCATGAACCTCCAATGAATCTCCTCTTTGTGAGAACTCCAATAATTCAGGTAAGTAAGCTACACATTCAACATTACCTTCCATATTTGTACCAATCAGGGTTTTATTAAACTCTTCTACATTCACAGGTATATAATATTTCCCATCTTTCTCAATCGGAATTAATTCCTTATGGTTCCATAAACTAACAAAATGATAGTTTTCTGCCGGGTTTACTTCAAACAAAGGACCGGAGTATCCATCCGGTTCCATGCTTAATATGGTATACAGGGTTTTTACTGAAGACTTCCATTCATTTACCCAAATATTATCCTTGAGAGTATAAATAAGGGGGGTCCAGTTATGGTCATGGAAGGCTGAAGAATTCTCTCTTAATATTCTTGTGGTCCTTCCAAGGTAATTAAAAGTTCCCTTCATCCAGTCGGGGCGACCGGGATTGAAGAAATTTAATTCGGTACCATAAGCATTAAAAAAAGAAATTGAAATATCCCGGTTAAAAGGGCCATTATGTAGAGTATTCACCCTGAAAATTGAAAATTCAGGTTTAATAAGTTTGTTCAAATTAAGTATTGGGGATCTTTCAATTGCATTATGCACCCTACCTGAAACAATTCCAGGCATATCCTTAGGCACCGCCATTCCTTCAGAATACATTATTACACCTTCCCTTACAATATCAGCTGCTGTTTGCAGGCGTTTGCTTGATTTGCCCCGGGTATCCAGCACAACTCCATCTGCATCAATTGAATGAATAAGTTGAGCCATTCCCTCTATAGGATCTTTCGGATGTGTACTCTCATCCCATGGATTATAGGAAATAAAAAAACCTGTGCCTGAATTCTTACCAAATGCTGAAAGCTCCTTTAACTTGGGCAATCCAAGCGGAAGATCCTCATATAATTCCCATTGATTTCTTTCATCGATACCAAGTCGGGGCCAGCCTGGCCACAATCCGTAAACATCATATCCTCCAAATATTCTTTTGCCATCTTCCAGAAAATAGTGGAAATTATGTTTCCCTTTCTCAAAATCAAAAAAGTCTTTATCCCATGCAAACTGCAAAGCAATTATATACTTATCCCTGATCCATTTTAAATCCTCCCTTTCATAGAGAGTATTATCAAATTCCTTAAGATCCTCAAGGTAGCGGTCCCGAAACATAAGTTTTACCCCATTCTGCCACCTTCCCTGAAACAAATCTGCATAGAACGAATACTCAATGTTGGCATTTGGAGGTAAAACGGATGAGTATCTTTTTAAAACAGCATGTTCTTTACCAGTGCGACGACAGAAAGCACAAATTGAAAAATTATGATCCAATTCTATCGAAGCATATCCCATTTCCCAGGCATTATCCGGGAGAATTACACTTACCGGCACCTTTCCGGGCAGGTTTAAATATGCCCTGGCCAGGCCAGGAGTACCGGCTGCAGAGAGATAAATATGATCATCAAAGGCACCCAGTGGTACTACATTTTCCACCACCAAAGTATCCATAGAACGATTCTGAATCAGCAGAATCCCCTTCCATCCCTGATCTCCATTCTGAATAGATCTGAATGTCCCAATTATTCCATTCGGAAACATATACCTAATCAGGCCATTCTCATACATAACCTGAGCATCTGAAGAGGTATAGGGCTTACCATTTACTTCAAAGCTAAACAGAGGAGTGGGCTGGGTCATTACAATTTCTTCACTTTCTACCAAACGAATGGATGCTATTTCTAAACCATTGGTAAAACGAAAACCGAAAGTTTCAAGGCTTTGAGCTTCTCCCTTTGGAACTAAAAGGAATAGAAGAAAAAGAATCAAATATATCCTTTGATTAATCATGCTTACTTAACAGAGAATTTATAAACAGTACGTTGGGAATATTCCTCTCCGGGTCTTAAAACTGTGTTTGGAAACAGAGGCTGATTTGGAGAATCTGGAAAGTGCTGCGCTTCCAGGCAAAAGCCATAATACTGATTATATACCAGGCTGCTCTTTCCTGTTAAACTCCCATCCAGGAAATTCCCGGTATAAAACTGAACAGCCGGTTCTGTAGTAAAAACCTCCATCAATCTTCCACTTTTAGGTTCAAATACTTCTACACAAAGAACATATTCTTCCTCCTTCTTATCAAGAACGTAAGAATGATCATAGCCTCCCGGAACCTGATGTATACGCTCCCCTATTGTATGAAAATCCAGAAAGTCCATATCCGTTCCTTTTACCTCAGGTAACTCTCCTGTAGGAATCAATCCATCATTTACCATAACAAATTTGCTGGCACTAATCCTGAGCTCATGTCTGTGAACATTTTCTTTCCCTGCGGTAAGATTAAAGTAGCTATGTTGAGTGAGGTTTACAGGGCAAGCCTTATCAGTAGTTGCTATATAACTAATTTTCAATTCATTTTCATTGGTCAGCAGATATGTGACAGTTGTTTCCATATTTCCAGGGTAACCTTCTTCCATATCAGAACTGGTATAATTCAGGATTACTCCTACCCCATTTTCAGTTTCAAAAGTTTCAGATTTCCACAATTTTTTATCAAAGCCTGATATCCCACCATGAAGATGGTTCTCTCCGTTATTCCTGGCAAGTTTATATGAAATACCATCCAGGGTGAATTCTCCATATGCAATGCGATTCCCATAACGTCCAACAATACAGCCAAAATAGGGATGTTCATTCAGGTATCCGGAGAGACTGTCAAAGCCAAGAACAACATCTTCAAAGTTCCCCTCCCTGTCAGGAACAACTATAGAGGTAACAATCCCCCCATAATTTGTAATCTTTACCCTCACTCCATTTATATTTTCCAGGCTATACAGAAAAACCTTTTCTCCATTAAAAGTCCCAAAATTAGATGTTTCAATTTTCATTTCTTTTTGATTTTGATTTTGAGATTCTGGATCTCCCTTATTTATACATGATTTATTAATAATTGAAAGAGTAAACAGGAAAAAAATTACAAGGAGGATTTTTAATAAAAATTTCATAATTTATTTTTAGGTATTAATTTCAAGTGCCTGAGGCAAATAACAGCTAGTTCAGGACATTTTTTTTATTTCAACTAAACCATAAAATTACAAATAACAAAACACAAATTGCAAATAAATCTCAACTTCCAATTTTCACCTGCCGGCCGGTTAGGCAGGAAGCCCGGTGCTATTTTTTGCTTGTCTTGTCTTGTCTTGCGCCCACAGTGAAATATGCTCCCTGACGATAAATGTCAGGATCTACGACCTTCGTCGCATAGAACTACTCCCCATCTTTAGACAACTTTCTTTCAAAGATACGTTTGTTTTTCCTTTCCCGGCCATGGCCGGGAAAGGAAAATTATGCAGCCCTTGCATACAACTGTTCAGGTTTGTTATACCCCAGGGATTGATGTGGTCTGCGGGTATTGTAAAATTCCATATACCACTTTATTTTTTCATATAACTCTAATCCATCTTCTGATGGCTCCAGATAGATCTTTTCGTACTTGATATTCCGCCAGAATCGCTCGATAAATACATTGTCAATCCACCTTCCTTTTCCATCCATGCTCAGATCCGTTTTTATCTCATCGAACAACGTAGTAAAGATCGGACTTGTAAATTGACTCCCTTGATCAGAGTTGATAATCTCAGGCTCCCCATGGGCTGCAATGGCTGCTTTTACACATGCTTTGCACCACTCGGCTGTCATAGTATTGGATAATGACCATCCAACAATATAACGGCTGTAAAGGTCAATGATGGCCACCAGGTACATATAGCCATTCCCTACTGGGACATA
>JAUVKW010000144.1 GCA_030596025.1 Bacteroidota bacterium
AACAACAATTCATCAAGTATAAAATCTACTTAAGTATACCAGGTAAGGGACGGGGTGGTATGAGTACTATGGTAATAACACTCTCGTAAATAATTATTTAAGCCTTCTAATTTAGAACAGAGCCAGTATACTACGTAGTAAGCCAAACTTCCCAATTCAGACATGCTCCTGTCATAATCTTGATAAACAGCTATTTCCTGGGAAAAAGAATTTTATTATTGGGGAGCCTGGTCTTATAACTTACTTCAAACTTACCCTTTGAAATTGCCTGCAATTTACCCCGCAACAACCTCTTTTTAATAGGAGAAACCTTGTCAGTGAATAAAATACCATCCAAGTGATCATATTCGTGCTGAATAATGCGGGAGGCTACACCTTTATACACTTCATCATAATACTCAAAGTTTTCATCATAATACTGGATACGAATTTCCGGTTCACGAATAACTTCTTCCCGAATATTGGGAATACTCAAACATCCTTCGTTGAAATTAGATTTATCACCGGTTCTTTCCACAATCTGCGGATTAATAAAAGCTTTCCTGAAATCCTTCAATTCAGGTTCATCCTCCTCTAGTGGAGAAGCATCCACCACAAACAACCTGATATCTTTCCCAACCTGGGGTGAAGCCAATCCAATACCATCAGAATCATTCATGGTTTCAAACATATCCTCAATAAATTCCTCCAGATTCTCGAAATTTTCATCAATGTCCCTGGCTACTTTTCTTAGCACAGAGTGTCCATATACCACAATTGGATAAATCATTTTTTAATTTACTTTTTCTCTATAAACTCTAAATAAGACTGAAGGATGATTACCGCACTGACTTTATCAACCAGGGCCTTATTCCTTCTTGCCTTTTTCTTCACTCCTCCCTCTATCATGGCAGCCATTGCCATCTTTGAAGTAAAGCGTTCATCAAATATTTCAACATTCTTTTCCGGGAACCTGGATCTTAGTTTCTTTAAAAACGGATCAATATATTGAATTGCCTCCGAAACTTTATTGTTCATTTGCCTGGGATAACCAACAACAATGATTGAAACATCTTCCCTTCGCAGATAATCATCCAGAAATTCCCATATTCCGGCAGTTGAAATAGTATCCAGACCATTTGCAATAATCCTGTTTGGATCGCTAACTGCCAACCCGGTTCTTTTCCTCCCAAAATCTATGGCTAAAATCCTGCTCAAGTTCTTCTGTTATATTTTAAACTGCAAATTTAAGCTGAAAATTCCAGAATAAAAAAAGGGCACTTACTCTGCTGCAAATACCCTTTTTAACATTAGTACTTTACGAAATTATTCTTTTTTGGAATAATCCATATTTGCAAGTCTCTTATAGAAATTGTGTCTCCATTTTGAATTCTCCTCAGCCTCACCAAATAGTTTATCTGCCTCTGCCGGGAATGATTTCTTAAGAGAAGTAAATCTGACCTCTGAATTAAGGAATTCCTGGAACTTACTCCAATCCGGCTCTTTAGAATCATAAACAAAAGGATTTTTACCCTCAGCTTCAAGATCAGGATTATAGCGATACAAATGCCAGAAACCACTTTCCACTGCAAATTTTTCCTGTGCCTGTGTTTGAGACATCCCTTTCCTCAAACCATGTGCAATACATGGTGAATAAGCAATTATCAGGGATGGACCGGGATAAGCTTCCGCCTCTTTCATGACCTTAAAAAACTGGGACTGGCTGGCTCCCATGGCAACCTGCGCCACATATACATAGCCGTAAGTCATCACCATTGCTCCAAGATCTTTCTTCCTGATTTTCTTTCCGGATGCAGCAAATTTAGCCACTGCACCTGTTGGAGTGGCTTTCGAGGACTGACCACCGGTATTGGAATAAACTTCAGTATCCATAACCAGGATATTTATATCTTCGCCTGAAGCAACAACATGATCAAGTCCACCGTATCCAATATCATAAGCCCAGCCATCACCACCAAAAACCCACACTGACTTTTTAATGAAATATTGTTTCAGTGCAAGCAATTCTTTGGCAGCCGGATCATTTTCTTTTTCCAGAAGCTTAAGTAGTTTCCCAGATGCAAGTACCGATTGCTCTGCATTGTCTTTTCCTGCCAGCCATTCCTTACTTGCTTCTGCAGTTGCAGCAGAGAATTTTGAAAGGGAAGCATCGAGCAAAATTGAAATTCTCTCTCTCATTTTATTTATTCCGGTTGCAATACCAAATCCATATTCCGCATTATCCTCAAACAATGAATTGGCCCATGCCGGTCCTTCTCCCTTATCATTCGTACAATATGGGGTACTTGGTGCAGACCCTCCATAAATTGAAGAACAACCCGTAGCATTGGTAATGATCATCCTGTCACCAAATAATTGTGTTAAGTTCTTAATGTAGGGTGTTTCACCACAACCAGCGCAGGCTCCTGAAAATTCAAACAGGGGCTGGGCAAACTGACTATTCTTCACTGTCTTGTCTTTCGGCACCACATCATCTTTATATCCAACCGTCTCGTGCATATAATTCCATTTGTCAATCTCGTCAAGCTGGGTTCCCAGTGGCTTCATTACCAGAGATTTTTCTTTGCTTGGACAAACATCCACGCAAACACCACAACCTGTACAATCAAGCACACTCACCTGGATTTTATAGTTGTATTCTTTCAATTGAGCTGCACCCTTAATGGTTTTTGTTCCATCCGGTGCATCGGCTGTTTCTTTTTCAGTTAGCAGGAATGGACGGATAGCAGCATGAGGACAAACATAAGCACATTGGTTACACTGAATACAGTTTTCAGGAATCCATTCGGGTACATCCATAGCAACTCCCCTCTTTTCAAATTGGGTTGTTCCGTTGGGGAAAGTCCCATCTTCGCGTCCAACAAAGGCACTTACCGGAAGATCGTCTCCTTTCAGGGCGTTTATTGGCTCTGCTATCTCCTTAATAAAAGCAGGAATATTTCGTGTATCCTTCTCTTCTTTAGGCTCCAGCTTCTTCCATTCAGGAGAAACACTCACCTTCTCTACTTCTCCCCCCTGGTCAACAGCTGCAAAGTTCATATTCACAATTTCCTCCCCTTTCATACCATAGCTTTTAACAATCGCCTTCTTCATCTCATCCACGGTCTGCTGATAAGGAATCACTTCCGAAACTTTAAAGAAAGCCGATTGCATAATGGTGTTGGTACGTGATCCAAGACCAATCTTCTTAGCTATCCTGGTAGCATTAATGATATAGAAATTAATACCATTTTCAGCCATATATTTTTTCATATGATCAGGAAGCCTTTTTATAGTTTCCTTAGCATCCCATATTGAGTTCAACAAAAAGGTACCACCTTTTTTCAGCCCCTTAAGCATGTCATACTTATACAGGTAAGACGAAACATGACAGGCCACAAAGTCCGGGCTGTTCACCAGGTAGATGGCCCTGATTGGATGATCTCCAAAGCGAAGGTGAGAAGTGGTTATCCCACCCGATTTTTTTGAATCATAGGAAAAATAAGCCTGGCAGTATTTATCGGTTGAATCCCCAATAATTTTAATGGAGTTTTTATTTGCTCCAACAGTTCCATCCGCTCCCAATCCATAAAATTTCGCTTCATAGGTTCCTTCATGTGCAACATTCACTTCTTCCGGAATTGGCAGTGAAGCAAAAGTAACATCATCCACAATTCCAACGCTGAATTGATTCTTGGGAGTATCAAGATCAAGATTATTATAAACAGAAAGTATATGCGCAGGAGTAGTATCTTTAGAACTCAAGCCATATCTTCCTCCTACAATCAGTGGACGATTTTCCTTTTCATAATACATATCTCTGACATCAAGATAAAGAGGTTCTCCCGTAGCACCTGGCTCCTTTGTACGGTCAAGAACAGATATTTTCTTTACACTTTTTGGCATTGCTTTGAAAAAATACTTATCTGAAAATGGCCTGTATAAATGAACCGTAAGAAGACCCACTTTTTCTCCTTTAGAAGCCTTGTAATCTATAACCTCTTTGATAGTATCGGTTGCGGAACCCATAGTAACGATTACATTCTCCGCATCTGGGGCTCCATAATACATGAATGGGTGATATTCTCTACCGGTAAGTTTGGTGATTTCCTGCATATACTCTTCCACAACATCAGCCACAGGCTCATAGAATTTATTTGCCGCCTCCTTGGCCTGAAAGAAAATATCTGGATTTTGTGCTGTTCCTCTGGTAACAGGATGCTCTGGATTCAGGGCCCTGTCTCTGAATTCCTGAAGGGCTTTCCAGTCAATCAGGTCTTTAAAATCTTCATCCTGCAAAGCTTCTACTTTCTGAAGTTCATGTGATGATCTGAAACCATCAAAGAAATGCATGAAAGGAATCCTGGTTTTTATGGCTACAAGGTGGGCAACCCCTGCAAGATCTATAACTTCCTGGATACCCCCTGTTGCAAGCATTCCAAAACCGGTCTGGCGGGTTGCATAAATATCACTATGGTCCCCAAAAATTGAAAGGGCATGGCCGGCAACCGATCTTGCACTTACATGAAATACCGCCGGTAAAAGCTCCCCTACCATCTTATACATATTCGGGATCATCAGCAAAAGTCCTTGCGATGCAGTATAAGTAGAAGCAAGTGCTCCTGCCTGAAGTGCACCATGGAGTGCTCCTGCTGCCCCGGCTTCAGATTGCATTTCTGTAACCTGAACCTTTTGACCAAAAATATTTTTCCTTCCAAAAGCCGCCCACTCATCAACATTTTCGGCCATATTTGAGGATGGAGTTATCGGGTAGATACAAGCCACCTCACTGAACATATAGGCAATATATGATGCAGCATAATTTCCGTCGCAGGTAATAAAATTCTTTTTCTTAGCCATTTTCTATCTATTAAGTATTTAAATTACAATAAGTTAAGTATTCTGACAAAACCTTTTAAAATTAGCACATTTCCTTAATTCTTTCTCCAATAAAACTAATTCACATTAAAAAAAACCTAATTCATTTTAATTCCAAATAAAGAATCTGCTTAGTGGATTTCACCATTGAAAAATTCAGGATATTGCACAATTACAAAAATACTTTTTGCAGCGCATAGTTTTCATGAAATTTGTCACAAAAAAAACCGGCTGTCAGTAAAAATCAGATCAGCCGGTTTCATATTGTGATTAGTTGTTTATTGACTATTCATGGAAATTAGAAATTCCTCATTAGATTTAGTCTTTAACATCCTGTCTTTCATAAACTCCATAGCTTCTACAGCATTCATATCTGAAAGATAATTCCTGAGTATCCAAATCTTACTGAGTGTTTCCTTATCCAAAAGAAGATCTTCCCTTCTTGTGCTTGACATATTGATATCCACTGATGGATATACTCTCTTATTGGAAAGCTTACGATCCAGTTGAAGTTCCATATTACCGGTTCCTTTAAACTCTTCAAAGATCACATCATCCATTTTTGATCCTGTCTCTGTCAGAGCTGTAGCAATTATAGTTAATGAACCGCCATTCTCAATATTCCTCGCTGCACCAAAAAAACGCTTTGGCTTGTGCAGTGCATTTGAATCAACCCCACCAGAAAGCACCTTACCTGAAGCAGGTGCTGTAGTGTTATAAGCCCTGGCCAAACGTGTAATGGAATCCAGAAGGATAACTACATCATGCCCACACTCTACAAGTCGTTTGGCCTTCTCAAGTACGATATTTGCAACCCGTACATGGCGCTCAGCAGGCTCATCAAAAGTTGAGGCAATAACTTCAGCATTCACATTCCTTGCCATCTCAGTTACTTCTTCAGGTCGTTCATCAATTAAAAGAACAATCAGGTAAACTTCTGGTTGAAACCTGGCAATTGCATTTGCAATCTCCTGTAGGAGTACCGTTTTCCCTGTCTTGGGCTGGGCTACAATCAAACCTCTCTGGCCCTTTCCTATAGGAGTGAACATGTCCATTATCCTGACCGACAGATTGCTGTGTGCTTCATCAAAAAGCTTAAACTTTTCCTCCGGGAAAAGCGGAGTCAGGTAATCAAACTGTACACGGTCTCGAATATAGTCCGGACTCCTGCCATTGATTTCATTTATCTTTATAAGAGGGAAATACTTTTCGCCTTCCTTTGGTGGACGAATGGTTCCTTCAACAAGATCTCCGGTCTTCAATCCAAATAATTTAATTTGTGATTGCGAAACATAAATATCGTCTGGCGAGTTCAGGTAATTATAATCTGCTGAGCGAAGGAAACCATATCCATCAGGCATAATTTCCAATACTCCGGAATTGCTAATTACTCCCTCAAAATCATACCTGTCTGTATCTCTTTCCTTATTCCTGGAGAAATCTCTTTTCTTGTGATTGTGGGCACCCTGATGATGACTATCGTCTCGTTTGGTAAAATGCTCCTTCTTTCGGTATGTTTTTTCTTCTTGTTTTGTGTCTTTCTTAATGTCCTGCTTATTGTCCTGCTTATTATCCTGCTTATTATCCTTGTGAGCCTTATCAAAGCCAAGGGACTTTTGAACCGGACTGGGTTTCGCTTGTGTATCCTGTTTTTTAGCAACAGGATCTTTCTTTTCTTCAGTTTTCTGTGTAATAGCAGGCTTTCTTGAAGGGCGGGGGTTTCTAATTCTTTTTTCAGCTGTCGGCTTCCTGTCCTCCCTTTTTCTGGGGGTTGATTTTTCTGAGGCAACAATTGCCTGCTGATCCAGGATCTTATATACCAGATCCTGCTTCTTAAGGGCCTCAACTCTTTTTATCTTCAATTCTTTTGCTATCTCACGAAGCTCAGTCAGAAGCTTTTTGTTGAGTTCTAAAATGTCATACATGTTTTAAAAAATAGTGAAATTAAATTGTAATACGTGGTGTATTTATTTTGAAATACTAATTAACGAAGGAATATTCTAATACTATTCACCTGCTTTCAGGCTTAGTTAAATTAAACTATAAGGAATGGAAATAAGAGAGTAAAACGGAAATTCTTTGCAAGTATAAGCTATTTAAGCAGAATTTGAAAAAGAAAACCTGATTTTCTTTCAAAAAAATGATAAAACGAAACTTTATACAAACTATTTACGTATACATATTGATCTACCCTTCATTCGGATAATGAGGCAGTTAAAGATAATAAAGCAGATTACTAACAGGGATACTCCATCCCTTGACAAGTATTTGCAAGAAATTGGCAAAGTTCCGCTTTTGTCGCCTGAGGAAGAAGCCGAGATGGCAAGAAAAATTCGCCATGGCGATGTCCAGGCACTCGAGCTCCTTATCAAAGCCAATCTCAGATTTGTTGTTTCCGTATCAAAACAATATCAGAACCAGGGACTCAGCCTTCCGGATCTCATAAATGAAGGCAACCTGGGCCTTATCAAAGCCGCCAAAAGATTTGATGAAACCAGGGGCTTTAAGTTTATATCCTATGCAGTATGGTGGATTCTGCAATCTATTTTGCAAGCACTGGCTGAACAGGCCCGTATTGTTCGTCTCCCTCTCAATAAAATCGGATCAATTAATAAGATCAATAAGGTATTTACTGAACTTGAACAAATATATGAGCGGGAACCCACCATTAATGAAATTGCCGAAACCCTGGATCTTGCACCTAAAGACATTAAAGAAGCAATAAAAAATACGGCACGACATGTTTCTATGGATGCCCCGCTGGTTAACTCGGAAGATGTAACCAACCTCTATGACATTCTTTTGAGTAAAGATTCTCCCAGTCCCGATAAGGAACTGATAAAAGAATCCCTGAGAAGGGAAATCGAACGGGTCTTAAATACATTAACATCCAGGGAAGGTGATGTGTTGCGGTTTTATTTTGGACTAAAAGGGCATCATCAACACACCCTTGATGAAATCGGGGAAATTTTTTCATTAAGCAGGGAACGGGTACGCCAGATTAAAGAAAAGGCTATTCGCCGGTTAAAAAGTACAACCCGCTGCAAAATCCTCAAAACCTACCTTTGATTCTGATTTTCACTCCCTATGGTCGCTGTCAGTTGCTTTGCTGTAATACAATAGTCATTTACTCCCTTCGGTCGTGTCATTCAATTGTCTGTCTATCACATAACTATTGAATTCATCATTACTCAAAATCTTTCCTCTATAATCTGGCATTGTCGCAAAATTTCCGGGACATTAGTAGATTCTTCTTCCTCTCAACTTTTCAACTTTTCAACTATTCAACT
>JAUVKW010000062.1 GCA_030596025.1 Bacteroidota bacterium
AACAACAATTCATCAAGTATAAAATCTACTTAAGTATACCAGGTAAGGGACGGGGTGGTATGAGTACTATGGTAATAACACTCTCGTAAATAATTATTTAAGCCTTCTAATTTAGAACAGAGCCAGTATACTACGTAGTAAAATTATTAAGACAAAACATTTGCAGTCTTTTAGATGGGGCCGTCTCAAAAGGCTATGTTTTGGTCATCCTGTCCGTCATTCGGCGGATCAGGATCTAAAATCAGTTGATTGTCAGTATAATAAGATTTTGAGCTAAATTCAGAATGACCGCTTTTAAATCTTTTGAGACAGCCCCTGGTCAATAAAATCTCCTCCTTTTTTTATTCGTCTTTAATCCGTGTATCTGTGGCTATTCTTAAAAAGAGCACTAATGTTTTGATTTAGACTCCAGCCTGGCAATTTTCAAAGCCTGCCGCGCAAAGCTATAAGTTTGTTGATTAAGGTAATTTCTACCACCCTCAGCATCTTTTTGAAACAAATATGCAGCTTCTTTTACCACCTTTTTGTGTTTTACAATCAAGCTTTTTTCTAAATTCTTTCTTTTTAATATCCATTCGGATGCATCCAGGGGATAGTTGTTTCTAAAACCATCTCCACGATTTTTAAATATCCAAAATGCAGAGTTGATATCATTCTCCCGTGGAGCATATTCATATTCAGAAGGAAGTGTACTAACACCAAAATATACCGGGATATATACGGCAGAATACGGAGTGCTTAAACCAGTCCATAGAACAGATCCGTAATCTACTTCCTGTCCGGGATTTAAACTTATAACACTGGTATGAACACAATTCCAGTCAGCAATTGACCGGTCGGGTTTATTTAGATTTTCCTCTGCCCAGATATCAAAAGGACTATTATTATAATAATCACGTACAATTGAAAAAAGAGTTTCAAGGCTTATTTTTTGATAGGGCTTCATAAACATCGGAAAATATTCTGATTCTGAGGAAACCCTCTGATCCGGACAGAGTAAATTCATTGCCCTCCAAACCCGAAGACTATTATATAGGTTAGAACCGGTTTTTTCTTTCCTGCCACCTCCAAATATTAGTGAAAAATTAAATGCCTTGTTACCATCCCAAAGCCCCTTGTTTATACAAAAATCCTGCAAACCATTAGAGCTAATAAAGTTTAGAGAATCACTAAAGCTTATATTTCCAATTCTATAACTATTTGCTGCAACAAAAAAGTGATCATTGGGAATACGAATTGCAGCCCAGGATCTTCCTCCTCCTGTTTCCATATACCAAATTTCATTTGAATCAGCTACACCAACCCCACTAGGATATTTGATTCCAAATTCAGTGTATAGCTTCCCCATTAACTGTATACATTCTCTGGCTGTTTTGGAATGTTGAAGTGCCAGGTAACGAACTCCACCGCCAAGACCATTTTTCAATAATGGATCCAAAAGTTTCATCCTGGAATTGCGATCAGCTTTAAGAGAAAGGCCCCCGGCAATCGCAACTCCAAATTCGTTGATCGCAACAGCATCTCCTTCTGCAAAACCCTTATTTGTTTGAAGAATAAGCATTTTAGAGGTTTGCAAATCCAAAAATTTATTTCCAGGTAAAAGATTAATTTTTTCAGTTTCGGGAACCAGTTTAAGCATAGATGCTTCTACACCAGACAGCTCGTTGTTGTGGGCGAGTAAAACCTCTCCATTTACACTACATTCTTTTCCCACCATAAGAAGAAAACACTCTTGTGTTTGAGCCTCTAACTCATGGACAAAACAGGCCAGTAGAAAAGGTAATATGATTTGAATCTTATGAATAGTCATAAAAAAGAAAATTAAATGTGATTCACAATATATGGAAAATCATTGCATTTATTTAATTTTAAGGTTTTGATCATTATATGGAAACAAGCTTCGATTATATCGTCATTGGGTCGGGATTTGGAGGAAGTGTTTCTGCCATGCGACTTGCAGAAAAAGGATATTCTGTACTGGTATTAGAGAAAGGGAAAGAGTACTCTTCAAAGGATTTCCCAAAAACAAACCTGAATCTTTTTAAATATTTATGGATACCCGCATTAAAAATGCACGGCTTTCAAAAGCTTACCTTTTTTAAAGATGCAAGTATTTTAAGTGGTGTTGGTGGTGGCAGTCTTGTGTATGCCAATACGCTCTTTCACCCCCCGGAGGAATTTTTCACGAAAAATAAGTGGTCAAAATTCGGAGCACAAATTATATCGGAAACACTGGCAGAAAAGATTTTCTATAAGGGGGGTAAGTATTATCTGGAAACAAAATCCAGCACAAATTTCCTTTTTAAAAGAAGAAAAACATTTCAAGCCAATGGAATAATTATTTCAGGTGGTGTACTTGGCACCATGGAGCTTCTTTTAAAACAAAAGTACACATATAAAACATTGCCCTTACTATCAGAAAAGTTAGGACATGAGGTAAGAACAAATTCAGAAACTTTGTGTGCAGTCAGCGGGGCTAATGAAAAATTAAATAACGGATTGGCCATTACTTCTGTTTTTAATCCCGATTCAAACACCCATGTTGAAATTGTTAAGTATCCTGACTGGTCGAATGCCATGAAATGATTTTTTGGTCTTTCTGTCAATAAAGCTTCATCATGTATATTTTTTCTTCTTCTTCCCGGGTTCAAAAGCAGGTAATTGAGAATACAGGCTCGGGTACAGTGGCTATCAATGAAACAAAAATGCATTTTGCAAATCCATATTTGCCGTTTGGCGGGAAAGGGAATAGTGGTATGGGAAAATATCACGGAAAAAGCAGCTTTGACACCTTTACTCACTATAGATCAATTTTGCACAAAAAAAACAAATTTGATTTTAGTTTGCGTTATCCGGTTTACAATGAAAGAAACCGGAATATTTTAAAGTGTTTTTTGAAATGAACCTACAGAGATTGTTTTTGTTTAGCCTCTTTTTGAGAAACACCCAGCCTTGTTTTTATTTTATTCGTGATACTCAGATTCTAAGAACGAAGTGAATTGGAATTTGTAAGTAGAACGAATCCCGATAGCGAAGCGTATCGGGATAAATGAGTTTAATTAGCTTCGCTGAGCTCGTAAACTCGGTTCTCCGATGCTTGCATCGAAAAAAAAATAGTTCCATTTTGATACCTCGATAGCTCTGCTGCGAGGTAGTTCATTTAAGTATTTGTTGATACTGAACAGGTTCGTTTTTAGGAGTTGTAAGCTTATCCTGGCTTTCAGAAAAGGAGGAATTCAGATCCACAACCACAAGAATATCATCTTTTTCTCTAGACACATGATCAATAGGTATTGGATTAACAATTCCACCAACTACTGCACCAATAGAGGATCCGGCAACAGAGCTGATCTCAAAGCCCTGTTTTTCAAGCTCTTCAATCACACCTATTTCTCATCTTGAAATTTTATGAATAAGGCAGACTTTGCATCATAAGTTTTTGAATATTAAGCATATGATTATCCAGTGAATAACTTTTGTCTAACTGGATAATACAATGTACATTTACCATAATACGGATATTGTCAGGGGAATAGTTGTTATTTGCCACATGAATCAAAAAAAAGATATTATCATTATTGGCGGTGGTATTATAGGCGTTTCCACTGCCTACTATCTGGCCTTGCAGGGACGGTCAGTGACACTTATTGAGAAAGACAACATTGGTGCAGACAGCTCCCATGGCAATGCAGGCTTGATTGCTAATGGATTTGCCATCCCCATGGCTGCACCCGGTGTGCCCGCCCAGGGGTTAAAATGGTTATTAGATGCTACAAGCCCATTTTTCATTAAACCTCGCCTGAATCCAGATCTTATACGCTGGTTATGGAAATTTCGTAGTGCTTGCAATGAAAAACAGATGCTCCAGTCTATTGGCATTTTATTATCCCTGGGGCAGGGCAGTTTTGACCTGTTTGATGAATTGTTTGCCAAAGAAAAGGTAGATTTTGGTTATGAAAAAAAAGGACGATTAATTCTATTCACCAGTAAAGACAGTTTTGATAAAGGTGCAGCTACTGCAGACCTATTGCATAAATATGGCGTAGAGGCATCTTTATTAGATGCGGATGGCGTACGCAGAATAGAACCCAATGTGATGCCGGCCGTTACACAGGGTATTTACTGTGCTGCTTATGCACATATATCCCCTGATCGTTTTGTACATGAAATGCTGCGCCTGGCAAAAGATCAGGGTGTAGAGATAATAACAGAAACATCTGTTTCAGGATTCGAGACATCGGGTCCACATATTTTATCGGTACTTACTACAGAAGGCAGGTTTATTCCTAATCAGGTAGTGTTAGCAGCCGGTGCCTGGTCATCAGTGCTTACCCGCAACCTGAAATTGAGACTGCCCATCCAACCCGCCAAAGGGTATAGCCTGACTTACAAAGGGCCATCTACCAGTCCCCATTTACCGCTCTCTCTATCTGAACGTATGATAGCCCTAACGCCAATGGGAGATACCCTTCGTTTTACCAGTGTGCTCGAATTAGTGGGTTTCGACCCGTCAATTAACCAGCAAAGGCTGGAGGCGATTCGTAGTTCGGTAAATGAATATTTACCCGGGATGGAAGAATTGAAGCAAGAAACTATTTGGTCTGGCTATCGACCGGCAACACCGGATGATCTACCCATTATTGGGCGCAGTGAAAAGTTTAAGAATCTAATTCTGGCTACTGGTCACGGAACACTTGGAATGACCTATGGCTTAATTACAGGCAAGCTGGTATCGCAAATTATTGCAGAAGAACAACCAATTATTGATTTGACACCATTAAGAGCAGAGCGATTTTATAATGCAAATAAAACCCATATTAACCTACCATGTCACATATACAACAATTAGACAAAATTGCGATCAATGTTAAATCGCATCGTTTATTAAAAAAATTACTCAAAGAAAACCCCAAGTTGGGTGAAATTATGAGTAATTCACGCAACGAAACAGAAGCTTTGATAGGAGTTAAAAACTGGGTTTTTGAAGACCTCAAAACAAAACCCGAACTTTTCAAATACTACCATAACACCACCAATGGCCATACTAATTTTTCAAAATTAGAATGGCAGGATTATGCAGTCATACGTATTTTAGATTATGTCGATAATGCCGGACGTGAATTTCCAGACCTTAACTTACGTGGTGAAATTGCAGTAAGCAATCCAATAAAAATGATATGGCTTGCTGTTAATTTCGGAACCGGTGGCGCAAAGCCATTTTTCTTTAAAGATATGCTTGAGTTGTTCAGGCAATACAGGGGTGAGCAACAACAAGAAATGCCTTCACAGCAAACGATCGAAGAATGGATGCAAAGATTCCTTTCCGGACTCGATCCCCGTATCATAAAATTAAGAGAGGAAAATAGAGACAGGATCATAAATATTATTATCAAACAAATTGAAAACGAAGAGGTAAAAAGTAAGACATTCAGCTTTAAGGAAAGCCTATCCCAAGAGCAAAAATATTTACAAATGCTTGAATGGTGGGAAGATTATCGTTTTCATTTGAAGTTTGCCATACGCAATCCCGACCTGCTTAACCAGATGCTTGGCAACTCACTTGACCCCGATACCATGAAAATTCTCTATGAAGCCAAAAATGTGGGCATTCCATTTTTCATCAATCCTTACTATCTGTCACTCTTACATGTACGGGTACCATATTTTGCAATTGGTGCCGATTTGGCTATTCGCGACTACATTATTTACCGCCAACAACTGGTTGATGAATTTGGACATATTGTTGCGTGGGAAAAAGAAGATATTATTAAACCCGGCGAACCTAATGCTGCCGGATGGTTACTTCCCTCACAGCATAATGTACATCGACGTTATCCCGAAGTAGCCATCTTGATTCCCGATACTGTTGGACGTGCATGTGCCGGCCTGTGTACTTCTTGTCAGCGCATGTTCGATTTTCAAAATGGACACCTCAATTTTGATCTTTACAAATTGCGACCCAAGCAGACATGGGATGAAAAATTACAAGGTTTAATGGAATATTTTGAAAAAGATGCACAACTGCGCGATATTCTCATTACGGGAGGAGATGCTTTGATGAGCTCTGACCAATCATTGCTAAAAATTTTTGATGCTATCTATGAAATGGCAAAGCGTAAAAAAGCAGCTAATAAAAAACGCAAAAATGGGAAAAAATATGCCGAAATAGTTCGTGTTCGGCTAGGAACACGCCTACCTGTATATTTACCACAACGTATTACTCCTGAATTGACTAAAATACTTGGAGAATTCAAAGTAAGAGCATCTGAAATTGGCATTAAACAATTTGTAATTCAAACCCATTTTGAATCACCGCTTGAAGTAACACCCGAAGCCCAACAAGGTATTAAAAAGCTGCTTTCAGCCGGATGGACTGTCACCAACCAATTGGTTTTCACGACGGCAGCCTCACGGCGAGGGCACACCGCTAAATTGCGACAAGCATTAAATGATGTGGGGGTACTCAATTATTATACATTTACAGTAAAAGGTTATATGGAAAACAACTTTAACTTTGTCGTAAATGCCCGCTCTTTACAAGAGCAAATAGAAGAAAAGGTAATTGGAAAAATTCCCGGAAAGCACCATGATACAATCCGCAATTTTCCGCTCGAAGCTGAAAAAATGGTGGAGAACATTAATCAATTGCGACAAAAAGAAAATCTACCCTTTTTAACAACCGATCGTAATGTACTAAACCTGCCAGGTGTAGGAAAGAGTATGACATTTCGGGTTATTGGAATTACACGCTACGGAAGGAGAATTTTAGAATTTGACCACGACCAAACACGAAAACATAGCCCAATTATCAATAAATTAGGAAAAATTGTCATTATTGAATCAAAATCTATTAGCGAATATTTAGACCAATTAGAAGAAATGGGTGAAGATACAGAGGAATATAAAAGCCTGTATGGTTACTCAATTGGCGAAACAGAAATTCGTGCACCAGTGTATGAATACACAGATTATAATTTTAAACTTACAGAAGAAATGACAAACCTGGAAGTACTATAAGGTCAGAAAATAAATAATTGAGAAGAGTCTGTCTCAAAAGCTAATTTACAGATAGCTCCCAGAGGATAAAAAACAATCCTGAGAACCTGGTTAAAAAAACAATTATGCCAAAAAAACCCCCACATCAAACTCAAGTTTGTATTACCATCATGGTGTTTTTTATATCATCGGGAAATTATACGAACCAGGAAAATGAAGATCCAAATCTTTTTCTTCAACAAACAGATTATAAGTTAACACCAGTCAGGAAACGAAAAAATGAATAAACTATAAAAACAAATTCCCATTTGAGATATGTTAGTAGCCTACAGCCTACAGCCTACAGACTCAATAATGAAACTAGCTATTATAAAGCGACAGGTATTGAAATCATGACACAATGAATTATGAATGACTTTGGCTTACTGTCTATTTTACCACCCGTATTGACCATAGTGTTAGCAATTCTTACGCGGAATATCATTGTATCATTGGCAATAGGTGTTTTTAGTGGTGCTTTTATTTTATCGGGATACCATCCATTTGATGCTTTGCTAAGCTTGGTGGAAGATGTAATATTCGTTCAGTTGTCAGTTCCTGCAAACACACAAGTCATTATCACACTGGCGGCCATAGGGGGATTTGTTAAATTACTGGAAGAATCAGGTGGGGCAAAGGCCTTTGCCAAAAAAATAACCCGTTACATATCAAACCCACTTCAGGCACAACTTGCTGCCTGGTTTGGTGGTCTGGGAATTTTCTTTACCGATTCTGGAAACAGCCTGATTCTGGGCCCCCTGTTTCAACCCATCTTCAGGGAATTGAAAATATGTAAAGAGAAGCTGGCTTTTATTCTAGATACCACCTCTTCTCCCATTTGTATTCTTATGCCCTTCATAGGCTGGGGGGCGTACATCATGAGCTTAATAGAACAATCCTATACGGGACTGGGTATTCAGGAAGATCCTTTCACAGTATTACTTCACGTTATGCCGTATCAATTCTACGCAATTCTGGCACTTGTTTCTGTACCCCTGATTGCCTTTTTAGGGCGTGATTTCGGTCCCATGGCAAAAGCACAAAACGCATTCAATACAGAGCAGAAAAAAAGCAATAAAATTGATGGCATAATACCCTACGATGACGGGAATAAGGAAGTATCAATATGGACCATAATTTTACCCCTGGGGGTATTGTTTTTACTTATTGCCGGACTTCTAACATATCATTTTATGAAAACATTCAGCCTGTCTGGTGTTCATATCAGATCAACACTTATAATTGCTTACCTCACAGCTGCAATTACCTGTGCACTTGTTATGCGCTTTCTTTCTCGTCGTCCTATGCAAGAATCACTAAAGCTTTTTATTAAAGGAGTAGAAAAAATGGTTTTCATTATGTTTATTCTCATGTTTGCCTGGTCTTTGAGTGATTTGTGTACACAGCTGCATACAGGTGAGTTTATTGCAGAACAAATGAAGGGAGCTGTTTCTCCAAACGTATTTCCTGTGATTGTTTTTTTGTCAGGGGCTTTTATCTCTCTATCAACAGGATCATCATACGGAACCTTCGCCATTTTAATGGCTATTGCTATTCCTGTAGCGGTTGAATTAAATGCCCCATTATATGTGACCATAGCTGCTGTGCTCAGCGGGGGTTTGTTTGGGGATCATACTTCACCAATATCAGACACAACCGTCCTGGCCTCAATGGGGGCAAACTGTATTCACATCAGGCACGTGATCACACAATTATTCTATGCAAGCTTGACGGGTTTGGTTGCTGCATTTTCCTTTTATTTAGCTTCAGTTTATAAAACGCCCTACATCATTATTTTAGGAATTGCGATACAGATTATTTTATTCTCTTTCATTATGAAATATTTTGGCGTCAGGTCTAAACAACACATTTAATCATTAAACAAATCAGAAATGGCAGACAGACTAAAAGATATGTTTTTCACGAACTCTTCTGTAAATCAATTTGCAAATATTATCAAGCAATATTATCCGGAATTTAATAAGAACAGGTTTATAAATTTAGTGTTTAATGATGCATGGAATTCAAAAGAATTAAAAGAAAAAATGTATCATACAACACTGTGTTTACATTCTACGCTACCTGAAAATTACCAGCAAACAGTAGATATTTTATTGAAAATTGCGTCATTAGTTACAGGATTTGAAGCGATGGTGCTTCCAGATTATGTTGAGCAATATGGATTGGAAGATTGGGATATTTCTCTTTCAGCATTAGCTCATTTCACAAAGTATTCCTCGTCAGAATTTGCCATTCGCCCCTTTCTGAAAAAGGACCCCCCAATAGCTATGGCTTATATGGCTAAATTGGCTGAGGATAAAAATGAAAAAGTCCGGCGCTTTGCAAGTGAGGGGTGTCGCCCGAGATTGCCGTGGGCAAAAGCTTTACCTGAATTTAAAAAAGACCCGGGCCTAATCCTGATTGTTTTAAACAAACTTAAGAATGATGAATCTGAATTTGTTCGCAGAAGTGTCGCGAATAATTTAAATGATATATCAAAAGATCATCCTGAATTGGTACTGGAAATATGTGAAAGATGGTACGGTAAAACTAAAAATACTGACTGGATTGTAAAACATGCATGTAGAAGTATGTTAAAAGCTGGAAACAAAAGAGCCTTATTGATTTTCGGTTATGGCGATTCATCAAAAATCAAAGTTGATACAATGAAACTTGATGAGAAAACAGTGATAATTGGGAATGATTTAATCTATTCATTTCAACTATTTAGTTCAACTAAAAATGAAAGCAAGATACGCCTGGAATATGGAATGGATTTTATGAAATCAAATGGAAAACAATCCAGGAAAATTTTTCAAATTACTGAAAACACTTTCAAACCGGGGAAACATTCTTTCTTAAGAAGACATTCTTTTAAGGACTTGTCAACTCGTAAACATTATGAAGGAAAACATTGCATAACAATTATTGCTAATGGTGATGAAAAAGCTAGTGCCTCCTTTATGGTAAAACCCCGAAGCAATTTACCACAATCCTAATTTCTAAGCTTAACAGGGAAAGAAACAATACAACAAATTTAAAATTATTAAGTATAAATGAATGATCAACATTATAAACGATCTGAAAATTTTGAACCAGATTTTACAAATTTGTTAAAGGTTCTTAGAGGTAAAATCCCGGACAGACCCACATTGTTTGAATTTGGCATAAATGATCGTCTAATTGGAAAGCTTTCTGGCCAGGTTACAGAAGACACTTCATCCCGACTTGCCCCATTTAAAAGACTAATAAAATCTTTTGTTAATGCCGGTTATGATTATGCCACTATCTCAGCCTGGAGAACAAATACTTTAAGTTTTCCAAAAGGAGATATTGATTCGAAAGAAAGCAAATCTTTAAATTCCGGTAATATGATTACCAACAGAGAAAGCTATGATAAATATTACTGGCCCGATCCTGAAAAAGGTGATTATGATATTTATTTAGACCTGCGTAAACTCTTACCTGAAAGAATGAAACTGGTTGCGAGTAGTAATGGCGGTTTGTTAGAAAATGTTATTGATTTGGTGGGTTTTGAAAATTTAAGCCTTATGTATATGTTGGATGAAAGTTTAACAACAGACATTTTCAACTCTGTCGGATCAAGCTTGTTACGATTTTATGAAATAGTTGCTCCCATTGAAACAATAGGAGCCTGCATTGTAAATGACGACTGGGGCTTTAAGAATCAAACCATGTTTCCACCAGACATGATGAAACGCTGGGTATTTCCATGGCACAAAAGAATAGTTGAAGTTATACATAAAGCAGGTAAGCCTGCTATATTGCACTCTTGCGGACAACTCAAGAGTGTTATGGATACTGTTATTGATGATTTAAAATACGACGCCAAACATTCATTTGAAGACCAGATAACACCCGTTGAGGAAGCTTATGACCAATGGGGAGAACGTATTGCCATTCTCGGGGGAATTGATATGGACTTTTTGGCTCGAAATACAATTACAGATATTCAAAAACGATGTGTAACAATGCTGCAAAAAAGTATAAACCGGGGAGGATATGCCTTAGGCTCCGGGAATAGTATTCCTGATTATATCCCCGACAAGAATTATCTGGCAATGATATCAACTGTAAAAATGATTTAAATAAAATGACAGAGTTATTACAAAAGATTGCTAAAATGGTAGAGCTTGGGAAAATAGATAGAAACATGCCATTTCCACCCGAGCTAAAAGGTAAAGATGGGGCCTCGGAGCTTACTCTAAAAGCACTTGAAATTGGAATTGATCCGCAAGATATACTCAACAATGGCCTGACGGCCGGAATGAATGCCATAGGCGAAAAATTTTCGAAGGGAGAAGCCTTTATACCAAATATGCTTATTGCTGCCAAGGCGATGCATGCAGCCATGGAACACATTCGACCATATTTTTCAGAGGGCGATATTCCCTCACATGGCACTATGATTTTGGGGACGGTTAGAGGGGACCTGCATGATATAGGGAAGAATCTTGTAAAAATGATTATGACAGGTGGAGGCTGGAATGTGATTGATCTCGGAACTGATGTTGAAAATAAAGAATTTGTTAATGCTGTAAATGATCACAAGGGGGCGATTGTTGGAATGAGTGCGCTTCTGACAACCACAATGCTTAATATGGAATTGGTAGTAAAGGAATTGCATAGAATCAGGCCAGAGACCATGATATTTATTGGAGGAGCACCGGTATCACAATCCTTTAGTGATGAAATTGGTGCTGATGGGTATTTTCGTGATCCCTATAGTCTTGTCCGTTATTTAAATAAAGATAAATTGAGAGACTCACAATAAACTATTGTTATGTTAAATAAGCAATATTGGAGTATTGCCTTTGCCCTTTTCATAGCATCTTTTGCAAATGCATTTATGGAAGACATTATGGTTCAGGGGGATTTTTCTCAACAAGCTAAAGCCTTTTTTGGGAAGAACAATATCAATTATTGTTACTTCTTTAGTTTTTGCAATTCCTCACATGGGAGTGACATATATTACGCGGGGCGAGATGCTGATATTCCCAATAGTAGTATTTGTACTTGGTATGGTAAATGGATATATAATTCTTAAAACTAACAATATTTGGGGTTCTGTGCTTTTCCATGCAGGGTATGACTTATTGGTCATTATCCCTGTTCTTGTTTCATTATAAATGAAGTATACAGCAAAATTGCAGCTAAAATGTTTAACTAATACTCAAGCGCAATATTAACAGGACAATGATCTGAGTGAAATACATTGGGCAGAATATGAGCAGATTTTATGCGACTTTTTATAGAAGAACTTACCCAGAAATAATCAATTCTCCATCCAAGATTCTTAGCCCGTGAATTTGCGCGATAGCTCCACCAGGAATATTGATTTGCTTCCCGGTTAAACATTCGGAAACTATCAATAAAACCACCAGCCTCCCATTTATCCATCCAGGCTCTTTCTTCTGGCAAAAAACCGGAAGATTTTTTGTGCCTTTCAGGATGATTGATATCAATAGATTTGTGACAGATATTAAAATCTCCTGTAACAATAAGCTTTGGACGTTCCTTTTTCAGCCTGGAAATAAATTCAGAAAAATCTTCAAGAAACTCCATTTTAAAAATCTGTCGTGGTCCCCCCATGGTTCCGGAAGGTATATAAACATTGATAAGACTTAAGTTTCCATAATCTACCCGAATAACTCTTCCCTCTGAATCATATTTTTCATTGTCCATTCCTAAAACAATACAATCCGGCTTTGCTTTGCTCAATATCAAAAGGCCACTATAGCCTTTTTTTTGAGCAGAATGCCAATAATGATGATATCCCAGGTTTTCAAATAAAGATATTTCAACCTGCTCTTTCCGTGCCTTGGTTTCCTGAATACAGACAATATCAGGATCCTCTGTCTTGAGCCAATCCACAAAGCCCTTATTTATTGCAGCTCTTATACCATTTACGTTATAAGAGTATATTTTTTGCATCTTTAAATATTCTAAGTTCTGTATTTTGAACATCAAATATATGTATTTCTCTTTATCTAAAGAATTTCTTTATTTTAGTTGTCCCCAAATAATAAAAGCAAATGGGAAAGATCGCCAGTCATAATAAAGAAAACATTGAAGGTATTGTGGTTAAGTCTACAGGAAGCTGGTATACTATTATGGATAATAATGGGAAAAAAATTGATTGTAAAATAAAGGGACGGTTCAGGAAGCAGGGCTTTAGAAGTACAAATCCGGTAGCTATTGGTGACAGGGTGAGGGTATTTGTTAAGAAAAAGGAAACTCCGATAATAACAGAAATTTTTGAAAGGAAGAATTTTATCATACGAAAAGCCTCTAAATTATCTAAATATTCCCAAATAATTGCTGCTAATATTGACCAGGCTATTCTGTTAGCAACCATGATTACCCCCAAAACTTATATTGAATTTATCGACCGCTACCTGGTTTCTGCAGAGGCTTATAGAATACCGGCAATATTGATTTTTAATAAAACCGACTCTTATTCCAAAGATCTTATTTCTAACATGAATCAAATAATTTCAGTGTATGAAAAGGTTGGATACACATGCCTTGCCATTTCTGCCAAAGAGGGAACAAACCTCGAATTGCTAAAGAATATGCTGAAGGGGAAAGTAAGTCTCTTGTCCGGTAATTCCGGGGTTGGAAAAACCACCCTTATAAATAAACTTGATCCTTTCTATAAATTACCAACAGCAGAAATCTCAGATTATCATCAGTCAGGGAAACACACAACCACTTACGCACAAATGCATGAATTGAATTTTGGAGGACATATTATTGATACGCCAGGAATAAAAGGCTTTGGCCTTGTTCATATGGATAAAGAAGAAATCTATCATTTTTTCCCTGAGATTTTTCGATATTCAAAAAAATGTAAATATCATAATTGCATGCATATTGATGAGCCCGAGTGTGGTGTAATAGAGGCTGTTAAGAAAGGGCAAGTAAGTGATATAAGATACAATAGTTACATAAACCTGTATCTTGAAGAAGAAAATAAGTATAGAAAATAAGCATAGAGTATCGGTATTTGTTGAATACTTATCTATTTTTGAATAAAAATGTGAGAATGAAGAAGATCTATTTACTCATTACCACCCTGATTGTGATCCTTTTGTTGGCAAATGTTTACTATTATTTAAACATATATGAACATCAGGTTTCGTATCAAAAAAATATTCTTCTTAAACAGGCACAAATCGCTTCTTCGGAAATTGAAAGAGCCGGATATCTTTTCGAAAGCGATTTGAATTATATCATTTTCTCTGAGAATTTTCTCGAGTTTTTTTCTAATCCGGAACAACAAAATACTATTGTTAAGAAATTGCAGATCTTCTATTCAAAATACGAAGAGTTAGTTTCAAACATTATTTATTTCGACAATAAGCAAAATGAGTATAACCTGTTTCGTGACAGGAAAAACAAATTCATTTCAGATATTTATACGGCTCATAATCAGAGAAATATTACCAGAATAGATCAAATTAATTTGGTAAACGGAGAATATCTGTTTTCTGTACCGGTTTTTAAAAACAATACAGTTGTTGGAAACCTTGTTGTTACAATAGATTATATAGGGGCAATAAGCTCAATTTTTCAAAAATCGTATCTTGAAGGAATTCAATGGCAATGGTTAATTGACACCGAAGGAAGTATTCTTTATAACAATTATGGCAATAGGGATGAACTTGATATTTCAGCAGTAAGTAACATCGCAAACGAGATCAGTGAAGATGTTTCAGATGCAATTCAGCATATTGCTACAATAAATGGAGAAAAACATGAAATAATTTCTGCATTTTATTCAGCCCGCTTTCTTCGTCGCGATTTTGGAGTAATCTTTTCCATACGGTCGGAATTGATATTAAGATCCATTATTTCCAATTCCATAGCTATTGCTTCTATTACCACAATATTGATAATTCTTATCATTCTGTTGTTTTATCTTCATTTAAAGAAAAATCGCGAAACACTAAAAATTGTTAAGCAGTCAGAAGACAACCTGTTTAAAATTATTGATACTATTCCAATTGGGATAATTATTTATGATCAGGATAAAACAATAAAGAAAATCAATCGGTTTGCACTGACGCTTTTTGAACATGAAGAAGGGGTGAAGGTTGGTAATAAATTAGGTAATTGGTACACCTCTGTTTTGAAAAACGCCTCCAGGCATGGATCAAAAAACGGGTTATTGGATGAAGTTGTTTCCTATAAGAAAGAAGATAAAGAGCACTTCCTGTTAATTGAAGAAACTCCATTTTATTTGCGTGAGGAAAAGTTATTGCTTGATGCCATAATAGAAGTAACTGCATTTGAAAAAGCCCGAAAGCAAGAAGCTATGGCTGTAAAGACAAAATCAGACTTTTTAGCCAATATGAGTCGTGAAATTCGCACACCACTCAATTCCATTATTGGTATGGCAGATAACATAGACAAGAAAAACTTGAAAATAGAACAAAAAGATTTTATTTCCAGTATTAAAAAATCTGCGGAATTGCTTCTTTCCATTGTAGATGATATTCTCACCTATTCAAAGATTGAAGCAGGTGAAATATTTCTTGACGAAATCCCTTTTAAGTTCAGGGTAGAAATGGATCATGCAATTAAACTACTGGTAACGAAAGCTAAAGAGAAAAATCTTAAACTTCTTTTGAAGATTGATGATAATGTGCCTGAAGATATTATTGGAGATCCTTTTAAGATCAGACAAATCATCAGTAGTCTAGGGGATAACGCAGTGACCTTCACCCAAAAAGGACAGGTAAACATAAAGGTGGAGCAAATTGAAAATATTTCCGGGAAACTTAAACTTAAGTTTGTGGTTGAAGATACCGGAACAGGAATTGCCACTGAAGATATTGATTCGGTGTTTCAGGCACCTAAACAATCAGACGATGCTATATCGGAGAAGCCTGAAGGAGCTAACATAGGACCAATTCTTTCAAAACAAATAATAGAATTGCTAAAGGGTGAGATTGAAGTAGAAAGTCCATCCGGGCTCTCAGAAGAACCAGATTGTCCAGGCACAAAATTTACTTTTATACTTGAAGTTTTTGCTGATCAGAGACAGAAGAAGAACATTTTAACGGATAAAGTTACCAGCTATTCTCATATCAATGCCCTTGTTATTAAAGACAATAATAACTATGGTCAAAAAATAATGGAAATGCTTAAAAATTTCGGACTTTCTGCCCGTTTGAATTTTTATCAGGAAAAAACCATTAATCTTATTCAGTCTAACCTGCAATCTGAAAAAGACAGGTATCATATTCTTATTATTCGTGATTCATCGAGTTTTAATGGGTTTAAACTTGCAGAGACACTATATGATCGGGATTTGACCGATAAGTTTCTGATTATATTTGCAAGTTCAAATGACAGGAAGGGGAATTATGTGAAAAGTAGAAAGCTGGGCCTGGATTATTATATTATAGAACCCTGTAATGGCTCAGAATTTTTTAATATTCTTCAGGAGAACTTCCCAAATATTAGAATGACCCCTAAAGATACAGGCCGGTTGACAAGGCTTAAAAAAGGCTTAAAAATTCTTGTTGCCGAAGACAATCTGATTAACCAGAAAGTTGCTCAAACATTTTTTAAAAATCTGGGATATGAAATTGATATAGCGGAGAATGGGAAGGTTGCACTCAAAATGGCCAGTCAGAAAGAGTATGATATAGTCTTTATGGATATAATGATGCCCGAAATGGATGGTTGGGAGGCCACCCAATTAATGCGGGAGGAAGGCAAGGATTTTCCAATTGTTGCTATTACTGCCGATATTGGAGAGGAAGCAAAGGAAAAAGCAAAGGAAGAGGGAATGAATGATTTTATTCCTAAGCCTGTGAGAATTGAGGAGATTAAAAGGGTATTATTGAGATGGTTTTCAGAATCTTAAATTGCTGACTGCCAACAGATCCTGAAACAAGTTCAGGATGACCGGAAGTTAGTCATGCTGAACTTGCTTCAGCATCTTATACTATGGCTTCAATAAAAATGATAAGCATTCAGTCTTTTTTTGAAACCCGGGATAATATTCCTTTAATTGATGTTCGTTCACCATCAGAATTCGAGAAAGGGCATATCCCCGGGGCCATAAATCTCCCTCTGTTTGAAAATAAAGAACGAGCTAAAGTAGGAACCTTGTATAAACAATCCGGGAAACTGAATGCCATTCTGAAAGGACTTGATATTGTTGGTCCGAAACAAACAGAAATGGCAAAAAGGGCAATTAAAATATCAAAAAACAATAAACTAAGAATTCATTGTTGGCGTGGGGGAATGCGAAGTGAGTCTGTAGCCTGGTTACTAACTCTGGTTGGACTGGAATGCGAAGTGCTGGAAGGAGGATACCGGGCATATCGAAGATATATAAAGAGTGAATTTTCTAAACCCTGGGAATTTATTATTATTGGAGGTATGACGGGGAGTGGGAAAACTGATCTAATTCAAAAT
>JAUVKW010000138.1 GCA_030596025.1 Bacteroidota bacterium
GTGTAATCCTCACGTAATTAATTTTTTTCATGTTTTTTATAGTTAGGAATGATTATGAATTAAAACCCGATTGAACACTTTATTTTCTATAGCTTGTAGAATCTATAATAAACAGACAGTAAATTATGTCAAATGGTTGCTTGTTGGCCAAAAGAACTATTTAATTCAAAGATATTAACTTTATATTTGTGGTTGAGATATAGTAAGATCTAATTCAATCAAATGTCAACAAATATTCCATTAGCTGAACGAATGAGGCCTAAATCACTTGATGATTTTATAGGCCAGGATCATCTTGTTGGCGAAAAAGCCATTCTTCGAAACATGATCAGCTCCGGAAGTATTGCTTCATTAATACTCTGGGGGCCACCGGGAGTTGGAAAAACTACCCTGGCCAGAATTATTGCAAGAAACATGAATCGGCCATTTTTTGCTTTAAGTGCAGTTCACTCAGGAGTGAAAGATGTGAGGGAAGCAATTGATAAAGCTAAAAAACAACAATTTTTTGATAAACCGAATCCTATATTATTTATTGATGAAATTCATCGCTTCAGCAAATCACAGCAGGATTCCCTTTTGGGAGCTGTGGAACAGGGAGTTATTACCCTCATTGGAGCAACGACTGAAAACCCTTCATTTGAAGTCATTTCCCCACTTTTGTCGAGATGCCAGATATATATTCTCAAACCCCTTGAATTGAAAGATCTCACCTCCTTAATTACCAGAGCTTTAAAGCAAGACCTTTATCTTAAGAAAATTCCGGTAAAAATAAGTGAAAAAGAAGCCATACTAAGATATTCGGGTGGAGATGCCAGAAAACTATACAATATACTTGAACTGGTTATCAATGCCGAGTTTTCGAATAATGAAAATGCAAAAAAGATTGTAATAAATAATAAAATAATTCAATCCAGGATTCAGGAAAATATTGCAATGTATGATAAGAATGGGGAACAACATTATGATATTATTTCGGCATTTATTAAATCTATCCGTGGTAGTGACCCAAATGCTGCAGTTTACTGGCTGGCCCGTATGGTTGAAGGAGGTGAAGATCCTGTATTTATAGCCCGTCGTCTTGTAATTTTATCATCAGAAGACATAGGACTTGCCAATCCAAACGCCCTACTTCTGGCTACAAACTGCTTTCAGGCAGTCAAGCTTATAGGATGGCCTGAGTCAAGGATCATTTTGTCTGAGGCGGCTATTTACCTTGCAAACTCTCCGAAAAGTAATTCAGCCTATGCTGCCATCAATGAAGCCCAGGAACAGGTAAAGAAAACCGGTGACCTGGCAGTACCCTTGCATATTCGAAATGCTCCTACAAAACTTATGAAAGAAATTGGTTATGGCGATAACTATAAATATGCTCATAGCTATACTCAAAATTTCATTGAACAAGAATTCTTGCCTGATGAGCTTATAAACACTGCTTTTTATGAGCCCCAGGACAACTTAAGAGAAAAGGAAGCACGCAAACGCCTTCAGGATTTGTGGAAGAAGAAGTATGATTATTAAAGGCGGGGATTAACAATTTCAATGATAATCATTTTATTGAAATTTTGCTGTTTATTTAGATTATTTAAGAATAAAGAGTTATTTTTGGCTGCGAATCCAATTGAAAGAACATTAAGTTTTTGAATATGAACAATATTGACTGGACAATTGAAAATAATTTCATGAATAAAGATTTTGATTTCCAAAGTTCAAAATCAGCAATGAAGTTTATGGATGAAGTTGCAAAAGTCTCGGATGTGGAACAACATTACCCTGAGATTCATTTTCACTCAGGAAAAACTGTGAATGTCCGTATTGCAATTGAGTCAGAAACAGGAATGAGCGAAAAAGATATCAGACTCGCAAATCTGATTAATAATATAGGTTAGTTCATAACTCCTTAATCGAGTACCTCTATTTTTCATACTTTTATAAAAATATGTACTCATGAATTATTTATTCAGATTTTCGCTTCCACTTATTATCGCCTTTATTTCATCCTGCTCACAACCAAAAACCACAAATAAGCTAACACACCAGGAGGTGTTGGTTCGACACGCTGTAGACTCCATTGGATTTGCCATACATGACTGGCAGATGGATAGCATAATTGTGCGAATTAAGAATCTCCAGGCAGATTCACTCAAGGAATTTAACAATCCTGGTCAACATCCCTGGAAAGTATGCATTGTCCCACATGATGATTATTCCTATGTTGGTTACCAATATTTAAATATTCTTGCAGGAATTAAAGCAAAAACTATAATTATGTTCGGGGTAGCTCATAAAGCCCGCATTTTTGATCTGGAAGATAAATTAATTTTTGACCGGTTTGATTACTGGCAAGGACCCTATGGAAAAACCAGGGTTTCTGATTTGAGAGATAAAATACTTGATAAACTGGATGAATCTTTATACGAAGTTCATGATTCAATGCAGATAGTGGAACACAGCCTTGAAGCACACATTCCATTTTTACAATACTTTAATCCCGAAATTGAGATAGTACCCATTCTAGTTCCCTACATGTCCTATGATAGGATGAAGGAAATTGCAGAGCCACTGGCAAGCAGTATTTCCAAGCTATTGAAAGAGTATCAATTAGAACTGGGAAAAGATGTTGCTATTGTTATTTCTACAGATGCGGTACATTATGGTGATGAGAGTTGGGGTGGGAAAAACTATGCCCCTTATGGAACAGATGAAAAAGGAATATCAGATGCAGTGAATTATGAACATGAAATTATGAGAAACTGTCTTATCGGAGAGTTAAGTCTGAATGGTATTAAAAGATTTACAGAATACACAGTCCAGGAAGAAAATCACAGAGAATACAAATGGACATGGTGTGGCAGGTACTCAGTTCCACTTGGATTAATGACTTCACTTTCTCTAACTGAGTTAAATGAAGAAGGGCCACTTCAAGGAAGGTTCATAGGGTATTCAAACAGTATTGACCATGCCAGAATAAAAGTTGAAGACCTTGGAATGGGAACCACTGCACCGGCCCACAACAAACATTGGGTTGGCTATGCTTCTATTGGGTATAGATAAATCCCAAATTACAAAACACAAATTTCAAATAAATCTCAATTTGACTTTGAGGCCCTTGGACTCACATCTCACTGCTCACCTCTTATCTCTCTTTCGCCCAGTCTTTCTGTCGCTCCCTCTTTTTCCAATATTCCATCATTCCATTGTCCCAATTCCTCTTGCCCTGAGCCCTGCGCCTATAGCCTCTTACCCCTATATATCCTTCAGCAGTACATTCTTATTTGATTCTGACATTATATCAGAAAAATCATTCATGATTTCTTTTAGTTTCTGATACTCCTTACTCTCAATGGGTGCAATATGCTCACTTCCAGCTTTTTCAAGTTTATCCAATATCATTACAACACTTATCTGATTGATGTCCAGTGCAGGCTGAAATGCTCGTTCCCTGGGATTTTCAGAGTTCAGTTCAGAAAAAATTCTTGCCTCTGTAAGTTCATAGATCACTTCCCTAACCAGTCGGACCGGAATATTCAATTTAGTAGAGATCTGAGAGGCTGTGGAGGCCTTCTTGCCATCTGCAAAATCCTTAACCACATTGGTGGCAATCATTAAAGTCATTAACTTTTTAAGCTTCGTACTGATGTTCAAAGAGTCAAGTTCAAATTCATACTGATTAACATTTTGATTCGCAAAAGATATTTCAGCACCAAGCAACACAACTACCCAGCTAAGCTGCAACCAGATAAGAAACAATGGAAGTGCAGCAAAACTACCATAAATAGCACTATATCTGCTAACACCTACCTGGAAATGTATATAGCCCCACTGAACGAGTTGAAATATTGTACCTGCAATCACACCTGCAATCAATGCCGATTTGAAATTAACCTTGGTGTTGGGCATAACAACATACAGTAGGGTAAAAACAATCCAGATCAGAAAATAGGAAGAAAATTTCAAAACAAATTTCATATTTTCCAATATGGGATACATTACACTGAAGTTGTCCAACTGACTGGTAACAAAGATGGTAGAACTACTGGACAGAAGGATAAGCACAGGTGCAATAAGCATCATTGACAGGTAATCACTGAATTTCCTGAAAAAGGGCCTGGATTTTTTAATTTGCCAGATTCCATTAAAGGTACTTTCAATATTACCTAATATTTGCATTATCGACCAAAGCAAAATTATTATCCCAATGCCGGTAAGAAATCCACCACTTACATTTTCAAGTAATCTTTCTGCAAAATCAATAATCCAGTTTAATACTTCTTCATGTCCCTGCAGGCTTTTGATCAATTCAGCCTCAATCATTACCTTAAAGCCAAATCCATTGGCAATTACAAAAAGCATTGCAACTACAGGAACTACTGATAAAAGTGAATATAGGGTTAAGGCAGAAGCTCTTAACTGAATCATATCTTTTGAAAATCCCCTGGCTGCAATAACAGAAATTCTTAATTGGCGGATCAGGAAGGACCTGGTTCTCGAGAGATCCTCTAAAGATGTAGTCCATATCCCTTCAGTTATGAAATGCATCATTTCTTTAATCCATAACAGAATCTTCTTCATACTCTTAAAATTTCGTTTATAGTAAGTCCGGGGAAATTAACAAGCATTACCCGTAAAGTCTAGCTTATAACAAAGATACTGTAATTAAGTTTTATTAATAGGTGAAGAATTCGATTTTATAATTTGACGGAATATTAGTCAGGAAAAACTAATTTTACAAGATGAAAAAAATTACTACACCTACCCTACTGATAAACACAAAACAATGCAGGCGAAATATTAGAAGCATGGTGCATAAGGCGCAGAATGCCAGAATCTTATTAAGGCCCCATTTTAAAACCCATCAATCCAGGATAATCGGGCAATGGTTCCGGGATGAAGGAATTCATTCCATAACAGTTTCCTCCGTAAAAATGGCACAATATTTTGCACAGGATGGATGGAAAAATATCAGTGTTGCATTCCCGGTAAACCTGCTTGAAGCACATGAAATAAATGAGCTTGCAGCTGAAATAAACCTGAATGTTCTTATTGCTGGCGTCCAAACTGCACCCCTTCTTGATAAGAAAGTAAGCAATAAGCTTGGTGTATGGATCAAGATTGACACCGGATATGGAAGAAGTGGTATTTCTTCTGAAAAAACCAGGGAAATTGAGCAGGTGATTGCACAAATACAAGAATCTGAACATCTCCGTTTTGAAGGGTTTTTATCTCATACCGGAAACACCTACCATGCAAGCAGTACCCAGGAAATTACAACTCTTTTTTCTGAGGCCAGAAAGAAACTATCTGACTTGAAAAAGAACTATATCAGGGATTTCCCACATATTAAAGTATCACTCGGTGATACTCCTTCAGCCTCCCTGGTCAATGATTTTTCTGGAATTGATGAGTTGAGACCCGGTAATTTTGTGTTTTATGATTTTATGCAATATAAACTTGGAAGTTGCAGTCTGAACGAGATTGCCGTCGCCCTTGCCTGTCCGGTTGTTGCTATACACCCTGAAAGAGCGCAGATTATTGTTTATGGGGGAGCTGTTCATCTGTCAAAAGAATACCTGGTTGATGAAAATGGAGAAAAAAACTTTGGTCAGTTGCTAGAATTTACTTCTGATGGATGGCGAGCCCTGGAAAATGGCAATAGGGTAATTTCTGTTTCCCAGGAACATGGAATAATTCAAATTGATGAGAAGTATATTAATAAAATTAAAATTGGAGACCTGGTGGGAATTATTCCTGTTCATTCCTGCCTTACTGCCAACCTTATGAAATCTTATCTTAGTCTTGATGGTGAAGTCATAGATCATTTGAATGGAGGCTAAAGATAAGGCTGAAGCTTCCACCTACGCCAAAGGCTTCGGTGGACGAAGAAGGCTAAGGCTGAGGTTGAAGAAAGAAAAGATCTATTACGCAGAGGGGCGCGAAAAAATCGCAGAGAACCGCAAAGAAAGTGGCACTAATCCCCGGAATTAATCATGAGTTTGGAAAAGTTCTAATTACAAACTGTTGTGAAATAAACATTACTCATACTCGTCTGACCACTTCCTTTAGTGGTCTGACGAGTAAAATAATTCCAAAAACTTCTATCTTTGCAGCCACTTTAACAAAATCAATAATTATGAGTCTCGATAAACTGCATTTATTGGGAGATCCTTTGTTGCATGAACAATCTGAAAGGCTTGAATTTTCTGAACTAAAAGAACTGAAGCCTTTAGTTGAGATACTTCACGAAACCTTAATGGCATTTCGCGAAAAATATGGAGCAGGCAGAGCCATTGCTGCGCCCCAGATTGGGATTCACAAGCGACTAGTTTATTTGAATATTGATAAACCACAGGTTCTAATAAACCCGGTACTTGAAAACAAGAGTTTAGAAACATTTGAAGTTTGGGACGATTGCCTGAGCTTTCCTGAATTGTTTGTTAAGGTAAAGAGACACAAGCGATGCTCTATAAAATTCACAGATATGGAAGGACATTCTCAAAGTTGGGATATGGAAGATGACATGTCAGAATTGCTACAACATGAGTGCGATCATTTAGACGGAATCATGGCCACCCAGAGAGCCATAGACAATAAATCATTGAAGCACAGACCTGGTATTTACAATAGAATAAAATAGAAAAATATGAACAGAATTATTAAGAAAATAAAAGATCACTATGAGAAAAAAAGCTTGTTTAATATTTTGTCTGACCTGTTATTTTATGGGATAATTATTTTACTGCTTATTCCCTCCACTCGTATGACTCTGGTAACTTTTGTAAAAAAGGCTACCCTTATTGCACCCCTCAAAATCAATGCTCCTGACAATTCAAAACTTAAAGATTCTGATTACCGCTGGTATATACAATCGAATAAAGGTGAAAATATAAATCTGGAGCAGTTTAAAGGAGAGTTAATTTTCTTAAATTTCTGGGCTACCTGGTGTCCTCCATGCGTAGCTGAAATGCCAGGTATTCAAAGCCTTTACGAAGAATACGGAGAAAAAATCAGATTCATCATTGTGAGCAGGGAGTCGCCGGAAGTTATTCATGAGTTTGTAAAAAAGAATACCTATACTTTTCCTGTATATTCCCAATCCGTTTCGGAACCGGAGATTTTTCAATCACAATCAATCCCAACATCATACTTAATTTCTCCTTCCGGAAATATTATTTTAAAGAAAAAAGGTGCTGCGAAATGGGATAGTAAGAAAATTAAGAATTTAATTGATTCGTACCTGGAATAAAGTTGAACAATTGATGTTGTCTTGTCCTGATATATGTCTACAGGTTTAACAATAATTCATTCTACAGAAGTGTGGATATATTCTGATATATAAAATTCCAAATTGCAAAACACAAATTTCAAATAAATCTCAATTTCCAATTTTCAAATCTCAAACCTAAAATAACTTTGTTGTTTGGCTATTGAGATTTGTGATTTGTCTTTCCATGTCTTGCCCTAAGCTCTGTCTCATCTCTCACTTCTCGGTCTTTCGTTCTATTATTCCAAAGTTACTTCGCACCCAAAGGGCCACCTCTGAAAAGCTGTGAACATTTTATCGCTTCGCTCCAAAATGTTTCCACTCTTCCCTCTCAGATCATTTTCAATTTCTTAAAGCATGATTCAATATTTTTCCAGGTCATTTCAATATCCATATCCAGTCCTACCGAAAACCTTACCAGGCCTTCTGACAAACCCATTTTTTTCTGTTCTTCAATAGGGACTTCTGATGATGTACTGGTACCTGAATTACTAAAAAGTGTTTTAAAATAACCAAGACTCACTGCCAGGTATCCAACACCCTTTTCCTGCATACAAGCCATTAAATCACTTGCCTTATCAGTGGTTTCAAGATCAATGGCAATCATGCCACCAAAACCATAATAAGGATTCATGATTTCGCTTAAAAGTTTATGTCCAGGATGATCTGGTAAACCAGGATAATTAGTTTTTACACCAGAATCCTTAAACTTCTGAGCCAGAAATGCGGCATTAAAACTGTGTTTCTGCATTCTTATATGCAAAGTATGAAGATTCTTCAATATAGATGCTGCCCTGGGCGGATCTAAAACCGGTCCCAGGAGCATTGCAGTGCCATTATTCACATCAATCATGGAGTTGATAAATTCCTCAGAACTACAAATAGCACCTGCAACACAATCATTCTTCCCATTTATATACTTTGTCATACTATAAACCACCACATCTGCCCCGAGTTTTAGTGGTGATATCATCATTGGGGTGAAGGTATTATCCACCACCAGTTTAAGATTATTCTTTTTTGCAATTTCTGAAAGCGAAGGAAGATCTGAAATCTGTAACAAAGGATTCGTCATGCTTTCCGTAAAAATAATTTTAGTATTTGGTCTGATTTCCTTTTTCACAGCCTCCAGATCGGTTATATTTACAAAACTCACCTCAATGTTAAATTTTGCAGGTAAATAATTGCTAAGAAAAGCATAGGTACCTCCGTATGTTGTATTTGCCGATATAATATGATCACCGGTATTACAAATCTGAAGT
>JAUVKW010000006.1 GCA_030596025.1 Bacteroidota bacterium
TGTCCCTTCGGAACGAAATCCTGAAATCAATATTGAGCTCACAGTTAACAAGAAACGTGTTTTCATCAGTCTTGAGGACAATGGGGAAGGAGTCCCGGAGGATATGGGGGAGAAATTATTTGAGCCAAATTTCACAACCAAAAGTAGTGGCATGGGACTTGGACTGGCAATTGCCAGGAAGATAATAAATGATGCAGATGGTACTATTTCCTACCAGACCAATATTGGGAAGGGAACAAAGTTTATTATTGAACTGCCGGAGTATGCAGGATGAGAAAGAAGGTAGCACAAGTCGAAAAGTCAAAAAGACAAAAGGCCAGGACCGGATGAAGAATTTGCGATAGAATAAATAATGAATGGAGTTTAAGAGCAAGGTTTTAGTAATAATATTTATATTTGTTGGTTAGCTATAAACCAAAACCTGATTGCCTTGTTGCAAAAGCATCTTAAAATTGTTGTAATATTTATTTTTCTTCTAGGACTCCCACTTGCAGGTAAGTCCCAGACTCCGATTTCAGGTGTGATAAACCATTATGCTAAGGTGGTGTCGGTGGATGAGGCTGATAAGGTGTCAGTAAGTAGCGTAGCAGGCTTCCAGGTAGGGGATACCGTTTTAATCATCCAGATGAAGGGGGCGGAGATAGATACCGATTTGACTAATTTAGCTGCTTTTGGTACTCTGCACAATATTAATTCAGCCGGGAAATATGAATTCCTTCTTATTTCTGCTATCAGTGGAACCCAGGTTACCTTTACTGCTGACCTGCTTGCCAGCTATGATCCTGACGGTATGGTTCAATTGATTAAAGTTCCTGCTTACAATGAAGCAAATGTAAATGGAGTACTTACTGGCAATTCATGGGATTCTGCCACAGGAACCGGTGGGGTACTGGCTCTTATTGTGAATAAAACACTGACTCTTGAAGCAGATATTGATATGAGTGGCTTAGGGTTCAAAGGTGGATTGGCTGAAGATGGAGATGGTAATTGCTCAGATACAGATATAAGTTATGAAAACACTTATTTTAATGCAGCCTCAGTAAAAGGAGCTTTTAAGGGAGAAGGATCTGCTAGCTACACTAATGTTCCCGTTCTGTTGGGTACTGACTACTCAAAAGGACACGGGGCAATTTTTCAGGGGGGTGGCGGAGGAAATGGAGATCTCTCCGGAGGAGGAGGAGGAGCTAATATTGGAGCCGGGGGATCCGGAGGATGGGAGCCCTGTACATCAAACATAAGTATTGGAGGAAAGGAGGGATGGGGTCTTCCAGATATTGTAAACTGGGTATCTGAGAATCGTATTTTTATGGGCGGCGGAGGAGGTGCCGGAACCCAATCAGGTGGAGCTGTGGCAACTGATGGAGGAATAGGTGGTGGCATTGTGATTATCATGGCAGATTCAATTATTGTAAACATTGCAGACGTTTACATAAAATCAAATGGAGATGATGTTCCATTGACAAACACAGGTGGTGGTGGTGGTGGTGGTGCCGGTGGAGCCATAATTGTAAGTGTTGATAATGTAATTGGAACTGGCAGCCTGCATATGGAGGTCACAGGAGGAAATGGAGGAGTTGTAAATTGTGCCGGTCCGGGTGGTGGCGGCGGAGGTGGATTGATCTGGTACTCAAACTCTACCGATATTACAGTCATTGATACTATTCTTGATGGTGGCGATGAAGGGGCGACTACTTCAGGTTGCGGTGTTCCCCCCTTAACAGCACGTGAAGGAGAAGATGGTATTACCGAACCAGGTTTGGTATTGCCCCTGAATGGATTTTTATTCAATTCTATTTACTCATCTCGTACTATAAGCAATACAGATACAATCTGCGAAGGAGATATTCCTCCTGAAATTCTTGGTACTAAACCAAAAGGAGGAACCCCTCCCTATGATTTTGAATGGGAAAGCAGTACCGATAAACTCATATGGAACCTGGAAGCACAGGGAGCATTATTTAGAAACTATACACCATCAACACCATTAGTGGATACTACCTATTTCAGACGAACTATTCGTGATAATTCAGTCCCAATAATGACTGACATCAGTAAAATACTAACTATTATAGTTCAGCCAAGAATTGAAAATAACCTTATAACTTTTAGTGATACTTTTTGCTCTAAAACTCAGCCTGATACCATTTTTGCATCACCCAAACTTCCAACCGGAGGCAATGGTCCCGGTAGCTATACCTACCTTTGGGAGAAAAGCCTGGATGATGGTACAACATGGATGGATACCATACAGAATAAGGATAAGTATTATTATGTGCCACCTGTTATGGATGTGGCAATCATAACAGATGTTTATTACAGGAGGATTGTAAGTTCGGGAATTGGATGTCCGGATACCAGTACTTCAGGAAAAGTAATTTACCTGGACACCCTGGTAAATAAAATCTATTTTAACCAATGGATATGTGATGGCGAACAGCCTGATATTTTAACTACAGATCCTTCATATCCGGTATCAGGTGGTTCCGGGCACTATGTGTATAAATGGTATAATAGTGATAATGGTGTAGATACTATTCCCGGTGTAATAGGGAATACAGTAGAATTTTACCCACCGGCTCTAATCAATGGAACAAGCAGTGACAAATCCTTTTTCTATCTCAGGAAAATTATTTCAGGAGCATGTAAAGATCTCTCCAATTCTGTTGAAATTGTGGTTCATCCGCTAATCAGTGGAAACACAATTACTGCAGATCAGACAATTTGCAAAGGAACCGCTCCGGCTGAATTGGGCGGATCTGTTCCACCTGTATTAGCCGGGGGGGATGGAACAAATTATACTTACCGGTGGATTGAAAGCATTGATGATATTACTTATGTGGATGTTGCAGGTGCTACAGCTGCCCAATATAGCCCGGGAAACCTGGATGTAAAAACTTATTTCCAAAGGGAAGTTACCTCAACATTCAGTGTATTAAATAATAAATGTATTGACACAACAACTGTCCCGGTAATTATCGATATCCATCCAACTTATACTGCTGATCTTGCTGATCTTTCAACCGGTCAGGATACGGTATGCTACGGAACACAGGGAAAACTTAGCCTTACGCTTGTGGAAATAGTTCCCGGGTCTAATGGCCCCTGGACTATTCTATTAGATGATAGTGATGGTAACACATGGCCTTCATTTAGCTCAAATGGCACCGAAGATATTCTGGTGGATGCAAACCACAGCTTTACAGGTGCAACTGCCGAAGCAACCATTCAGTATACTTTTAACTCAATTACCGATAAATTTGGATGTGTCCCTGTTCCGGCAGCTACTGACACTGGCTCCATTGTTATAGTCAGGCCACCGGTGGCTACCTCTGGTGGCAACCAGGTTATTTGTGGACTGGGCCCTGCAAATCTGAACGCTACCCTCGGGTTTGGCACTGGCTTATGGACAGGCCCGATTGGATTTACAGATCCAGCTAACCCCATTACTCCAGCAACTGCCAGCAACCAGGGGGTTTATACACTTACATGGACTACAAGTAATGGTATATGCCCGGATGCCACAGATTTGGCAGATTACACTTTTTGGGATACTCCTTCTGCAGCACAAATTATTCCGGATGTGACAGATACTACTCTGGCAGCCTTTATTAAGGATATCAATCTTTCTGCAAATGCTTATTTAACGGGAGATATTAACTGGACTTTTAATTTTGGCGGAGGAAGCTTCAGTGTACCACAGGGGAGTTCAACCGTAGCTCAAGGAATGGATAGTGGAGAAAATGAGATTCTGCTTACCATAAGTAGTGGAGGAGGAGATTGTCCTCAATTTGACCAAACTGATCTTATTAAAGTTGTAGTTCAGGAAGATCCGTTTATTTCAAAAGGGATGTCTCCTGAAGATAAGACAGGTGGGAATGACTACTTTTATATTGAGAATATTGAAAATGTTGAAAATGAACTTACAATTTTCAACAAGTTGGGAACAGTTTTGTTTCAAATCGATAATTATAGCTGTTCTATGATAGATAATTCGAATTGCTGGGATGGCAGGGATAAAAGTAACAACCCATTGCCTGATGGAACTTATTATTATGTTCTTAAAATAAAAGGAAGTAACCCACAAACAGTTACAGGTTACTTTGTAATTAAAGGGAATTAGTTTGAGAAAAGTCAAGTACATACTATTCTTCTTATTTTTAATGCTGCATGCATTCAGTAATGCACAGCAAAATGATCTTTCGTACAGTCAGTACTGGATCAATGGTCTTGCTATTAATCCTGCTTATTCAGGAAGTAGAGAGGTTTTTAATATTTCCATGCTTTACCAGAAAAAATGGGCTGGTATTGAAGGATCCCCGGCAAATATGACCTTTAGTGCTCATGCCCCTTTGAAAAATGAAAAACTGGCCCTGGGCTTGTTTATTATGAACCAGAGTTACGGTGTATCAAAGAATACTCAAATATTTCTGAATTATGCATATCGGGTTCAGTTAGGAGAAGGAAAACTTTCTCTGGGCCTGAAGGCTGGAGTTTCTATGATAAATGAGGATTTAGGAAGTTTGTTATCTGGCCTTGTCGATCAGACCGACCCGGTCTTTACACAGGTGGAGGAAAAGCGGGTTCAGCCAGGTGTGGGCTTTGGGGTTTATTATTACACCCCCAGGTATTTTGTTGGGGCCTCTGTTCCAGACATGTTGAATTATGGCCTTAATGTTATTGATTCGGTGAGTACGAAATATGAAGGTTCCCTGAGCCCTTCGAATTATACCTATATGTTGACCGGTGGTGTGTTAATTGGAAAGTCAACATCATTTAAGTGGAAGCCTTCTTTTCTGGTTAGCTACAGAACCGATTATGATGCAATGCGATATGATATTAATAGTAGTTTTATATTGCTTGATAATAGATTCTGGATAGGAGTATCCTATAGATCAGGGGGTTCTTATCCAAACCCGGTAATCGTTGGGAATATTGAATTGCATATAAACAGGCAGTTTATGCTTGGTTATGCCTATGATTATTCTCTGGGAGGATTAAATACTGCTATGAATGGAACACATGAAATAATTCTCAGGTATGAATTCGGTTTCAAAATTGAGGCTTCAAATCCCAGATTTTTCTAGCATGAACAGAGTTGGGAAATATATATTTTTTGGATTTCTTCTGCTTGTGGCTGACTTTGCCCTGGCACAGGACCTCTACAGGGTAAAATTATTGCCTTTCAGCTCCAGGGTTTATAACGATTTTGCTCCTGTAGTTTTTGAAGATGGCCTGATTTTTTGTTCCGACAGAAAAAGTAATGTGCTTATTGATTACAAGACCCCTGACAACAGCCGGCTTTTGAATATGTTTATGGTGGAAAGAAAGGATAGTCTAAAATGGGGATCCCCGAAGATCTTATCAAAAGAATTAAGCAGTGTTTTTAATGAAGGTCCTTCAGCTTACAACGAGGAAACTAAAACTCTCTTTTTCACACGTAATTTATCTACAGATAAGAAAGCTAAAAGCAAGGATAATAACTATGGATTATTTTATTCCCGCTTCAATGGTTCAAGGTGGGTAAATATACGTGCTTTTGAACACAATGATCCCTCTTATAAAGTTGCACATCCAAGTTTGAGCAGTGATGGACAAACCTTATATTTTTCATCGGATATGCCGGGAGGATACGGTAAATCTGATATTTATGTAAGCCGTTTGGTTAGAAGCAGATGGACAAAACCAGAGAATCTTGGGCCTGAGATCAATACTGCCGGATCGGAACTTTATCCTTTTATCCTTTCAGATGAGGTCTTGTATTTTTCATCTGACAGGGCAGGTTCTAAAGGAGGATTGGATATATTCACAAGTGCCTATTTAACAGGAAAATGGACTGCTCCAAGTCCTCTTGAAGCCCCGATTAATAGCAACGCTGACGATTTTGGCTTTATTTCTAATAATACTGCTTCTTCCGGATATTTTTCCTCTAACCGGAATAGTGTAGATGATATTTATTCTTTTGAATCTAACGTGCCCTTAATGGTAGGTTGCCAGGAGCAAAAAGAAAATAAATATTGTTATATCTTTTATGACAGGCAGATGTCTGATTTAGATTCAGTTCCAAATCTGGTATTTAGCTGGGATCTTGGGGATGGATCCATACTGAATGGAGTGAAAGTTCGACATTGTTATGAAAAGCCGGGAGTGTATGATATACGTTTGGATGTTAGGGATACCCTTACCACCCAGGAAACATATCTCGAACAATCTTACAGTCTTGTGGAAGCCAAAGCCAGAAAACAGGTTTATATTAAAACTATAGATACTTGCTATACCGGAACTCAACTTGAACTAACTCCTGAGGGGACCTATCTTCCAGGAGTGGAAATTGCTGAGTATTTCTGGGATTTTGATAATGGGGCAAGGTCAAAACTTAAGGAGCCTAAATGTATTTTTCAGGTTGAAGGAACTTATATGGTTCGCCTTTTAATAAAAAGTACTGAGGATAAGTTTGGTGAGGTAGAAGAGTTTTGTAGCTATAAAAATATTGTAGTTCTTGAACCCCGGCAGGAATGATAAATTTATTTGCACTAAAGAAAAAAAACAGGCACGCTATTTGAATGATTGAAGTAAATGATAGTATGATAAAATATATTCAAGTAATTCTTATTCAGCTGATTTTTATTACTGGTTTGTTTGCTCAACCTGTTCCCGCTCAGGATGAAAATATACCACACCTTGTGACTTTTGGAAATGAAGCGGAAACTTCCTGGGGGGATGATGACTTTTGCCAGGTTTTCTTTTTTCTTATTCCAACGGAATTTGAAGATCCTGTTTATATTAAAGTCTTTGATCCGGATTGTGGAGGTGAAGTAGATGAAATCAATGGAATTTTTAATACCACAACTGAATTTTCAATATATGGGGGTGCCACATGCTGGACAGAGGACGATGCCAGAGGAACTGAACCAATAGGTAATTATAAGAGTGGAAATCTTCTTGCATCCAGAAAATTTGGGGTTGATCCTGAATATGATGAGGGCTGGTACGTCTTTGGGCCATTTAATCCAAAAGAAGGTGAATTTTCAAAAGATTTTCAGGGTTATGTTTTTAAACTGATAGCTGAAGGCCTGAATGGAGATGACGGAAACCTTTACCAGTATTACCTGAGTACCGATGCTGATTTTAATGTCCCGATTGAGGGTGGCAAAGCCTTTACCTATGAGTATACATTCAGGATGTGGAATACATCAGAAAATGTCTCTCATATATATCCTTATGTTGAAGAAGGTACAGTTTCTGTGCGGCAATGGAATTTTGACTGGGATAATGATGGTGGAATCCATGCACTTTCTGTTGTGAGAATTTTTAAAGGAAATAAAGTCTCGGCAGAAGATGTGTGGGCCGATAGTGAATTTAGCATCAATCCTGCCGAAATTGGCAAATCACTTGACTTTAGATTTGTGAAGAAACAATATCCTGCAGTGATCAATAACAATGTGGTTATTTCTGTGCAAAATCAGTTTGGTGAAGCAATGCCCTTTTTCAATATTCCTATTGGGGGTGTCCCTAAGTACCAGCCAATGATCACAATTGAGGAGGAAAAAGAAGAATAGTAAAAGTTTTTAACTATGAACCCTAAGCCTGCCACGTACCTTTTTGCTTTTTTTATTGCTTTTTTTGGATTTTTGGGAATTTCATATGCCCAGGATTTTCATTTGAAGAATTATAGTACGGAGGATGGTCTTAGCAACAGGTTTATTTATACCATCAATCAGGATGAATCAGGATATTTGTGGATTGGAACCGGCTCCGGACTAAGCAGGTTTGATGGTTTTGAATTTCGTACAGATTTCCTGCCAGATTCCCTGTCAGAGAGTTTCTTTAATTGCAGCATGAAAGATAGCCTGGGATCTCTTTGGTTTGGAAGTAACAATGGCCTTGTTATTCAGTATGATGGGCAGAAGTTTACTAATTACAATCTCAATGAATATACCACAGGAGCAATAACTGGTTTGCTTGAGGGTCAGAATGGGAACATAATTGTTTCCACACAAAATGGAGGCCTCATCAAGATAGATCCAATTAATCCTCATAATATAATTTATCATAAGCTTGAAGTTGGATTAATTTTTTCTATAGGGAAAGATCCAAACGGCAGACTATTGGTGGGCACGAATGATGGACTGATGCTATATTCCTTCCCGAAAGGAAATCAAAAACCTCAATTAATTTCTAAGCTTGATCAAATTCCTTCCACAAGAATCAATGTTTTATATAGTGGGCCTTTTTCAGGAAACCTGTTTGTGGGGACTGAGGATAAGGGCCTTTATTTATTAAAACCCGGAACTCAAACCGACCATTTTATTGTATTCAATCTAAGCCGGGATATTGATGTAAAACGACCAAATATTCGTTCCATTATTGAAACTAAACGAGGAGAATTATGGGTAAGTACATTTAGATCTGGAGTAGTAAAATTATACCTGGGAGATAACCAGGAAAATGTTCTGGACTATCAATTATTTAATGCTAAGAATGGGTTAGTAAGCAATACTACTCAGGTTATATTTCAGGATTTTGAAAAAAATATTTGGATTGGTACTGCTGGTAATGGAATGTCAATTCTTATGGATGAGGCCTTTACTTTCCTGAATATGGATAAAGATACGCCCGGAAATAGTGTAAGCTCAATTGTATCTGATGAGTCAAACTACTATTTTGCCGGGGATAAAGGAATTGCTGTTTTCGATAGTAAAAGCATGCAAATTGTTAAATCTTTCGGAAAAAACAATGGTTTGCCTGCTGATCAAATAACCTCGCTTGCATTGTTTGGTAAGAATCTTTGGGTTGGTACAAGAAAAAGTGGTTTATATCTTCTATCATTAATAACAGGAAGAGCCAATCCTTTTTTTGTATCAAATGATGACAATGAAAAGTCCATAAATCATATTGTTCAGGAAGGTAAAAAACTATGGCTTGCAACAAATAATGGTATTTTCTTGTTTGATCTTGACTCGGGCAACCGCAAACACTTCTCTACAACCGATGGACTTCCACACAATAACATCAGTCATCTTTACATGGATCAGGATAAAAAACTCTGGATTTCTACCCTGAGTGATGTTCTTTATTACCTTTCAGGAACCAGTGTGGTTAAATCTAATTTTCCTTCCGCAGGAATCAGGATAGATTTCCGGCAAATTGCAATAAGCAATAGGGGTGATGTGTGGGCAGCTACCTATGGGAATGGAGTTTTACACTTTGCATCCGATACTGTTTATAATGTGACAATGGAGACAGGATTGATGTCTAATTATTGTTATAGCATTTTTACAGATAACCAAAACAGGATATGGGTAGGGCACAGGCAGGGCTATAGCAGGATTTCTGAAGAAGATAAAATAATTAATACATATGGACAGGAACGGGGAATACTGGGAGATGCAAATCCTAATTCAGGGATGATTGAAAAGGATGCCAGGGTATTACTTGGTACAACCCAGGGAGTGATGATTTATGACTACAGGATGGATAAAGAAACAGGTCAGCCCCCTAAAGTAAGTGTCAATTCCATACAATTTAATGAAGAGGAAATTCCTTTTTCCAAAAAAATTGTAATGCCTTATGCAAGCTACGAACTGAAAATTGATTTTGTGGGAATTAGTTATAGTAATCCGGAGAAGGTAGTATATCAATATAAACTTGAAAATTATGATAATGACTGGTCTCCTTATACCACTGCATCTGAAATCACTTATAACAGGCTTGATGATGGAGAATACAAGTTTTTATTGTACGCTTTTAATGCTGATTTTGAAACTTCAGCAGAAGCCTTTAGTTTCGAGATATTAGTTCGAAAACCAATATGGAAAACATGGTGGTTTTATGTCTTTATTTCAATTCTTCTCGTTTCATTAGTTGTTACTATTATTGTATTGAGAGAAAGAAAGCAGAAAAAGTTTCAGGCTTTCTTAGAAAATAAACTGGATGAGCGAACAAGGGAAGTTGTTGAGCAAAAAGATGAGATTGAACTTAAGAACAAAGAAATTACCGATAGCATCAATTATGCCCAAAGAATTCAGGCGAGTATTCTTCCACCTGTACAAAAACTTAAAGATAGTTTCCCGGGATCATTTGTTTTTTATAGACCCAGAGACATTGTTAGCGGGGATTTCTACTGGTGGGATAAGCTTGATGATGAGCGGTTTGTAATTGTTTGTGCCGATTCCACAGGTCATGGTGTTCCGGGAGCTTTTATGTCTATGATAGGTTCAACTTTGATTAAAGATATTGTAGCACGAAATCTTAATATCAAACCTTCCAGTCTTTTAAGTATTCTTGACCAGGAAATTACGACTTCCCTGAATCAAAATATTGAGGTTCATACTTCAAATGATGGTATGGACATGATTGTTTGTGAGTTTAATACAAGAACAAATCATCTGAGATTTTCTTCTGCCATGCGTCCAATTATACTGTTCCATAAGGGAGAGCAGTATTATATCCGGGGTAACAGAAGTTCCATAGGTGGAGATACCTTAACAGGAAAGGTGTTTGAAGACCAGGAATATCAACTGGATAAGGGAGATGTAGTATACTTGTTTTCTGATGGCTACCCTGATCAATTTGGTGGACCAATAGGTAAAAAACTAAAAATGGTCAGGTTAAAAAATCTACTCGAGGATATCCATGATAAAAATATGGATGATCAATACAAGCATGTTAAGCAGAACTTTGAAATCTGGAAAGGAGACCTTGACCAGGTAGATGATGTTCTGTTTATGGGGATCCAGGTTTAAGAAGGGATGTTCATGATTTGTTTTACTCCTGAAATTTTGCAAATCATAAAACTCAATTACTCCTTGCCTGCCTGCAGATTTCGTTTGCGTATTCCGGTTTTCCTAAAAAGGCAGCCTCTAATGTGCTGTGTTTATTATGGGCTTTGCCCCTAAAACCCCACAAGCATTCTTTTGACCGATCAAAAGAACGCTTGACAAGAAAAATCGCCGACTGCAGGCTACTTGCTCCCAAAGGGGCACCCCTGAAAAGCCACTCGTGAGCTTGGTTAATGGCCTTATCAATAGTGCATTCACTATACATTCCACTTTATAGTTGTCCTTACGAGGCTTAAAGTTCGGCCACCCACTTATAGCTTGCTTGCTAAGGTAAAAGAACTCGACAGGTAGTAATTTAAACAGGTCAGTGATATCGTCAGGGAGCAAAACAAAAATAACCCCGGGTCATCCAAATTATACCAATCTGAAATTGTATAAGTCTGATTATGCGTCATTTAAGAAATTGCGATGTTTTTTGTGTCGAAGTCAGGAAAAACAGCACCAGGCTTCAGCCTGGTGTTAAGGCATAAGTATGAGTCAGGTTTTGGCGCAAATTTTGCTTTTTGCTGAACCTTTCGATTTGCAAGGGCTGAAGGTTTAATAAAGGCTGCAAAATTTGTGAAAAAACCGAAAAACAAGAGGTCCGCAGTATCTGGCTTAATTTGCAGCCTTCAGATTTGGCATCTATTCCGATACTTCCTCAAGATTTATTATCCCGTTAAGAATAGAATAGACCGTTAAACCAGACACAGTTTTAATACCCAGCTTCTGAGTTATATTCTTTCTGTGAGTTGTTACAGTATGTATACTTATGAAAAGCTTCTCTCCAATTTCTTTATTGGTTGAGCCCATTGCCACATGGCGAAGAATATTCTTTTCACGCTCACTTAATTTTGAAGATTTTGAATTGGTTTTACCAGCAGGCTTCCTGCTCTCAATAATTTTATTCAGCTTCTTCAGAAGTTCAGTTTTAGATTGGTATAAGTTTAAGGAATCATAAAAAATACTCTCTGCTTTTTTTGAGTCTCCAGTACTTCTTAAAAATAATACAGCGGTTTTGTTTTTGTCATGAAAATATTTTTCAAGATCATTTTCTAATTGAGGCTCTAGCATTTCTTCTGAAATAATTACAAAATCAGGTTCTTCATGTAGAATATTTTCTAATAATTTGAAGGAAGAATCAGACTTGCCCACTATTTCAACCATTGCAACCTCCCTTAACAAACTCTCAAGACCTTTTGTAACAAGGTGCGATTTTGAGGCAATATAGAATCCTATCTTACTCATTATTACAACTGTATGTGTTAGGTGTGCAGTAGTTCAACGGTATTTTTTTTATTGAGCACCATGGCATGTTGTTATTCTCATTAATTATTTGATTCGTCCGGTTGAATGTAGTATAGATGCTATTTTCCGGTTTTTATTTTTTTCTCCATAAGTAACACCTTTGGAATCAAGACTTTTTCTTCAATTCTGCTGTGATCATTCAGATCTTTTTCCAGGTTGAACAATTCTGTAAGAACTTTTGAGCAAAGAGATGGATTACCGGTGGGAGCCAGATATTTGATAATAATATTTTTTAAATCATAAAGCTTTGATTCAATATCATCATGTTCTGAGGAATATTCCTGAATGGAATAGCCTTCAGAGGCTGTGCTTTCAATCAGGCTATTATCTTTACCCAGAAATGCCAACTCAGTTGAGATAGAATACGGAAAGACCTTTTCATCTTCTCTTTTTGTATGGGCAATAAGCTCATTTTTATACTCCCTGAAAAATGATTCCAACAAAACAGCATACTTGTTGTTTGCATAACACTCTACCACCATCAGATTAATTAGCTTTTCCAGTTCTGGAATTTTCACATCCAAATAATACCTGTGTGTTTTACTCAGGTAATCTGTGATTAAGCTTACAGAAAAATTTTGTAGATTTTCTTCCGGGAAATAATCTTCATCATGAAAGGAATTCACAATTTCTAAAAAGAAGTCCAGTTTAACATTGTGTTCCTGACAAACCTCCTGAACACTTTTATCTCCAAATCCCAGGTTAATACCAAATCTGTTTATCACAGATATCAGAAGATAATTCAAATGAATCAGGTCAGCCATTTTATTTTTGCCGGTAATCATATTACAAAGATAAAAGATAAAAGTTTACCCCGTGAAATCCTGCAAAGCAGGAGCAACAAAGTTGCTATTTTACAGGGGAATAAAGATAAAAGTAGTAATTCAGGTTGAATGCGGAGATGATTTTTACGAGTATTTGACACTAGCTTAGGGAGTTCCTTATTTCGAATTCAGAATAGCAAAGAGTAAGCTATTTGCTAAGGTCGGGAAGTATAAATGCAGGAGTTGACTCAGTATTGCTTTCATGCCCGGCCCTGTCAGTGATATAGAAGTCGTAACTAATTGTGTCATAATCAAAAAGAAGATATGTAAATTCCACTTCAACTTCACCTGTTATACTTTGATCCATTCTCTGGGGCTCAAGGTATGGTATCCTGTAATTAAGGGGAAATTCAAGTTCATCATCACCAATTTCAACCGGTATCCCGTTCTGTATATCAAACATAGTAAAAAACAGGTTAGAATATTCTGGATCGGTGGGATCAACAGTATCGGGGGGCTGTCCCAGTCCAATATCCCCATCTCCATCTACAAATGAAAAAACCAATTTACCTACCAGGCCTTCATTTCCTAACTCATCAATTGTATCTCTGATAAAAAAACTCAGGTATTCAATTTCAGGTATTTCTGGATATGTTTCAACTTTTCGACAGGAAGAGAGTATGAGGCTTAAAATTGCACTCCACACAATCAGATATGTTATTTTTTGTATCATAAAATTCAATATAATGAAATCTCCTCAAAAATCATACCTATTTTTTTCTGAAAAAGATTTGTATTGGAACACCTGAAAGCTTGAAATTTTCTCTTAATCTGTTCTCAAGATATCTTTTGTATGGATCTTTTATATGCTGAGGGTAATTACAAAACATGGCGAATGAAGGGGCTAATGTTGGAAGCTGAGTGGCATATTTAATTTTCACTTCCTGCCCTCTGTGTGATGGAGGATGATGAGCTGCAACTGCCTCAAGAACAATTCGGTTAAGTTTTGAGGTGGGTATCCTCTGAATTCGGTTTGTATAAACTTCAACCGCGGTATCCAATATTTTTTGCAATCTGATTTTACTTAATGCAGAAGTAAATACAATAGGGATATCCTGGAAAGGAGCTATTTTATGCCTGATTTTTTCCTCAAATATTTTTGCAGTATTTGTATCTTTCTCAACCAGGTCCCATTTATTTACCAGGAGAACAATGCCTTTTCTGTTTCTTTGAATCAGGTGTAATATATTTTGATCCTGGCCTTCAAACCCTAATTCTGCATCAATCAATAGCAAACATACATCCGAGTTTTCAATAGCTGTGATTGCCCGCATTACAGAATAAAACTCCAGGTTTTCATTCACTTTGCCCTTTTTTCTCAATCCAGCTGTATCCACCAGGTAAAAATCATGCTTATATTTATTATAGCGTGTATAAACCGTATCCCGGGTTGTTCCTGAAATAGGTGTGACAATATTGCGTTCTTCGCCAAGGAGAGCATTTACCAGTGAGGATTTTCCAACATTCGGTCGTCCAACAATGGCAAACCTGGGCAATACTATTTCCTCTTCATGTATTTCATCGGGAAGAAATGTTACCAGTTCATCAAGCAGCTCTCCCGTACCACTGCCATTTATTGAGGAGATAGGATAAATGTCCCCGAGACCAAGTTTGTAAAATGTATTTGCCTCATACTGCCTATCATGCTGATCTACCTTGTTTACCACCAGCATAACCTTTTTGTCTGTACGCCTCAGGATCTTTGCAAGTGCTTCATCAGGGCTGGTAATTCCTGTCTCCACATCAACAAGAAATAAAATAATCTCAGACTCCTCAATGGCTATAAGCACCTGCTTTTTAATTTCTTCTTCAAAAATATCTTCAGAACTACTCAGATAACCTCCCGTATCAATAACATGAAACAGCTTACCATTCCATTCGCTTGTTCCGTAATGCCGGTCCCTGGTTACTCCACTTGTTTCGTGTACAATTGCCTTTCGGCTTTCTGTGAGACGGTTAAAAAGTGTGGATTTTCCAACATTTGGCCTTCCTACTATGGCTATGATATTTCTCATTTTTCAGTATTCAAAGTTTTCAATTATGTAGTCATTATTTATGATGGAAGCATGAACCACGAAGTGCTCGACATAGTCAATAATTCGGGTTAACATTAATGACCATACCCCCATCTTTTCAATTGTTTTTCATCATTCTTCCAGTCTTTCTTTACTTTCACATAAAGTTCAAGGAAAATTTTCTTTCCAAAAAAATCTTCCATATCTTTTCGGGCCAGGACACCTACATTTTTTAATGCTTTGCCTTTCTGACCAATGATAATAGCCTTTTGTGATTCCCGGTTAACATAAATATGTGCCAGGGTTCTAATAATTTTCTCTTCTTCAATAAAATGTTCCACTTCCACTTCTACAGAATAGGGGATCTCTTGCTTGTAATGAAGCAAGATTTTCTCCCTGATAATTTCGGAAACAAAAAACCTTTCCGACCTATCTGTCAGCTGGTCTTCCGGGAAATAAGGTGGCCCCTCCGGCAATAGCTCTATTATACGATTGAAAACACTCTCTGTATTAAACACTCTCAATGCTGAGATAGCCATAATTTCAGATGAAGGCAAAACCTTCTGCCAGTCTTTTGCAAGTTGAAGTATGGTTTCTTCATTGGAGAGATCAATTTTGTTGATTAGTAATAATATAGGGATCTCTAATTTTTGAATTTTTTCGAAAAATTGAATATTCTTTTCGAAAGAATCGTAAATGTCAGTTACATAAATGAGGATATCTGCATCCTGAAGTGCCGTACTCACATACTTGAGCATATTTTCCTGTAGCTTATATTCAGGCTTTAATATGCCGGGAGTATCTGAATAAACTATTTGAAAATCCGGGCCATTCACTATACCCATTATCCTGTGCCTGGTAGTTTGGGCTTTTGAAGTAATAATGGATAGCTTGTCTCCCACAAGGGAGTTCATAAGGGTGGATTTTCCAACATTTGGATTTCCAATGATATTAACAAATCCTGACTTATGGTTCACCTTAAAAATTATGTTTTGATGATATTGGCAAAGATAGTAATATTCAATTAGTCCGCCCCGGTACCAGACTCCTGGTATCAGAGATTAAGTTTCAGGCTAAGTTTAAATGAGAAATTATCAATAGATTTTTGAAGTTGATAGGGCCCATATCTGTAATATATTCCTATACCATAACCCAGGAAAAATTGATTAATAATATTATTAATGATTATTCCCGATTCATAATACCCTTTTTCCATAGTTTTGAAATTGATTCCTCTGTGAAGTTCCGGATTCTGAAGTTTCCCAATTCCAAAATTACTGACAAATTCCACCCCTGGCTGAAACCTTTTTGTTTTGAAAAGGAGTTTTCCAAAATCCTGTCTGAAAAATATAGAGAAGAAATGATCTGACAGGAATTCGTTCATTCTCATCACTCCAAAACTATTTGCTGAAACTAAGGAAAAACCCTGGTAACTCCCCTTTCCATTATAAAGTTTTGAATATGGCACCCTTCCCTCAACAATTCCTCCCTCAAGATCAATGTATGAATGTCCAAGACTTCGACTGAGAATCTTTTTTGAAATTCGAATTTCATACCGGGAATAGGTAAAACCTCCATTCATCCAGTCAATTCCTTGATTGAAGTTTGCATATAGTATAGGGAATTTTGTCCCCAAAGAAATCTTTTTTCTGCCGGATACCATAAATTTTTCTTTGTAAGCAAACCTCAGTTTTATGCCTAATTCAGAAAAAGTAGCCTTGTCAATTAGGTTTTCGGTTCCATTTTCCAAATCATTAAACTGATAGTTGTTTCCAAAAGTAGTTTTTGAGTTTTGAAAAAATATGTGAGTTTTAAAATATTGCAGGGCATGAAATTCAAATGATGCTGACCAGCCTTCAATATAATCCATGTGCGAGATTAAGAATCTTCGGAAGTTTTCAGTATCGAAACTTCTGCTTTTTTTCAGAAATTTATATGATCCTGACTCTTCAACATCGTTAAAGTAGTTTGCTTGCAAAGAAATGTCATAATTATTTGAGATAAGCCATTTTGCAGAACCACCATATTTTATATTTTTATCCTTAAATCCATAGGCAAAATACCCTGAGAAAAAGAGATTCTCTGATAAACGTTCATTACTTATTCCACCAAGACCAAGCCTGATTCCTTCGAAAAGATTATAATTTATTATAGAGTGAATATCCAGGTTGAAAAAACGAATAGGGATATAGCCATTCATTGTTGTTTCTACTATCCAAAGCTTACGATCCAGATGTTCTTCCTTTCCAATGCTGTCTAAAACATGATATGTGGCTGTATCTTTTTCTGAAAGTGGAGTGGAACGATGGAAGTCCCAAAAACCTTCTGATTTTTTATGTGCATCTTTCTCAACTTCAAGTGCAATATTCTTAAATTTCTTTAGTTCAAATACGGGGTTTAGTTTGATGTTTGTAATGTAGGTTTTACCTACCCCTATTACTTTAACTTTATTATCTTCACTCTCCACCTGAATAAGCCCTTTATTATTTTCGTCAGCCGGATCCACTAAAATAATGTCGGTATTCAATTGAACCGGAAACCATTGTTTATTTTCTATAAACTCATATTTCTGTTGAATTTTAATGCGAAACATATCCTTTGACTCTGCAGCTTCGGCTACCACATTTTGCAAAGCATATAGGTTTGAATTGATATACATAAACCCCTTCAATCCAGTAAAGTTTTTCCCTTTTTTTGGGAGAAAAGAGATAATAAATAAACTATCCTTCGTGGAGGTAATAAGAGTATCCTCAAGTATAAATAAATATTTATTTTTACTTCCGTAGCTAATTGGATTCAGGTAATTCTTATCAAGAATGGTGATAAAATCATTGTAAAATGAAAAAGACTGAATCTGTGTTGCAAGTAAGGTGAAAGAGGGATTGCTGAATCCTGATACTCTCGAAGCTATAATTTTTTCCCGATTATTCCCTGGGGCAGAGTATTCCCTGTTACTTACAGATTCGAGTAAAAATAAGTGTTGTTTTTCGATGAACTCATTGATCTCAAAAAAGGAGGAATCAATTTCCACAAGACTTGAATCCTGAGGGGATATTATTGTATCTATTTTAGGATGTGGAGCTTCAAATGTGAAATATAATTTATTATATGAAGTGTATGAAAAAGACTTGATTTTTTCAGGGTTATTGAGTTTCTTATTTTCATAAACCAGGTCAATTATTCTGTGAGCCGGATTGATCCCTGGGGCAATTCTTACCTCATCAATATCATAGGTTTTGGGAATCATTTTTATTAATAGTAAATTCTTCCGGAGGGTGTCCGGCCGGTCAATAAGCAGAGGCTCATATCCTATGTATGAGAAGTTTAACTGGAAAACAGATTCCCTGGTATTGAGGGTGAAATCTCCATCAATATTACTCATGGTACCACTGCCTGAATTATTGTAAGAGATATTGACAAAGGCAAGAGCATTTCCAGATTCTGAGTCGATAATTTTACCGGAAATTTGTGTTTCCTGTCCAATTGATAAAAGGGGGAGGTGTGAGATAATTATCATCCACCATAACCATAAGCTTATGTTACTAATGAATTGCAAGTTTCTTACTATGATATGAAAGCCATATGAATAGAATTTTTTAAAGAACTAATAAAGCTCTTTATTCATAGGAGCCTTTTTTGATGATCGAGAGTTCTTTATTTGTAAGATGCCTCCACCTGCCACGAGGAAGTCCTTTTTTAGTCAACCCGGCAAAATATACTCTATCAAGACGTATTACTTTGTACCCAAGATGTTCAAGCATCCTGCGGATTACCCTGTTTTTCCCTGAATGAATTTCAACGCCAATCTCTCTTTTGTCTTCAGGGAGAATATAACTGATTGCATCAGGTTTTATAAAACCATCATCAAGAGTGATGCCCTCAGATAACTGTACAAGATCCTTCTGAGTGAGGTCCCCTTCCAGAGACACCTGGTATATTTTTTTCTTTTGATATTTTGGATGAGTCAGTTTTTTAGTAAGGGGGCCATCATTTGTAAGCAATAATACCCCTGTACTCATTCTGTCAAGTCTGCCAACCGGATAAATCCTTTCCTCAGGCCCTTTTTTTATTAAAGAAAGTACAGTTTTTCTACCCTGTGGATCATCTGTAGTAGTGATAACATCTTTCGGTTTATTTAATAAAATGTAAACTTTCTTTTCAGGCACAAGCTTTTTCCCCTTGTATTTTACCTCATCGTTAAAACTAACCTTTGTTCCAAGCTCGGTTATCTTCTTTCCATTTACTTTCACATCTCCACTTTGAATATAGTTATCCGCTTCTCTTCTTGAACACAAGCCGGTATTAGCAATGAATTTGTTCAGCCTGATTCCTGAAGTTTCCTGCCTGGACTTTTTTGGATAATCCTTACTTAGCTTTGCTGAATCAAAACGTATCTTTTTGTTTTTTAAATTATCCTGGTAGTTAGATGATCCTGTTTTTCTTTTTTTTCCCATTAGACACAATAGATTTTAATTGCAATATGTATTTTTGAAGATCTTTAAGGATTACTCTTTAATCCTTTAAAAGTACAAATATTTAAATCAGTGAGACTTAAATTTTGAAAACAAAAAATTAGAACTCTAAAAACACCATTATCATGACCTTAATAAAATCCATATCTGGAATTCGGGGAACCATTGGAGGATCCCCAGGAAAAGGACTAACCCCTCCTGATATTGTAAAATATGCCTCAGCCTATGGCACATGGCTAAAAGAGCAATCAGTAAAAGATAGCTTTTATGTTGTGCTGGGACGGGATGCGAGGATCTCTGGAGAAATGGTTTCTTCATTGGTGGCAGCAGGATTATCAGCCATGGGGATAAATGTTGACGATATAGGACTGGCTTCCACTCCTACAGTTGAGATGGCTGTGATTGATAAAAAAGCAGATGGTGGAATTATTATCACTGCAAGTCATAATCCCGGGGAATGGAATGCTCTTAAGTTGCTTAATAAACTTGGGGAATTCCTTTCTGCAGAAGAGGGAGAAAAAATAGTGAATCTTGCTGATTCTGAGGCCATAACATATTCAGGAGCAAATAGCCTGGGGAAAGTAAGACAGGCAGAACCTTTTCATATGCAACATATACAAAAGATTCTTGAGCTCCCTTTGGTTGACACTAATGCTATCAGGCAGGCTAATTTTAAAATAGTAATTGATTGCGTAAATTCAGTGGGGGGAGTGATATTGCCTGAATTATTAACTGCTTTGGGAGTAGATAAGATTATTCAACTTCATTGCAATTTGAATGGGATCTTTCCTCATGACCCTGAACCCATTCCGAAAAATTTGAGTGAAATTTGCCGGGAAGTTAAAGATCAGGGTGCAGATCTTGGCCTGGTTGTTGATCCCGATGTTGACCGGCTTGCAATTGTGAAAGAAGATGGGACCCTTTTTGGAGAAGAGTATACACTGGTGGCAGTTGCAGATTATGTGCTTTCTGATAAACCGGGGAATACTGTTTCTAATTTATCATCTACAAGGGCATTGAAGGATCTTACAGAAAAATATGATGCCACATACTATTCTTCACCAGTAGGTGAAGTGAATGTAGTTAGTGAAATGAAAAAGCGAGATGCCGTAGTAGGAGGAGAGGGAAATGGGGGTGTTATTTTTCCCGGACTACACTATGGAAGGGATGCCCTGGTTGGAGCAGCATTGTTTTTGTCCCACCTGGCCAAAACAGGCTTAAAGACTTCACAATTGCGGAATACTTTCCCTGATTATTATATAAACAAAACCAAGCTAACTGTTGATCATGAATTTGATGTAAATATGCTGGTTCGTCAATTGCAGAAAAAATATCCTTCATCCGGAATTGATCTTGCAGATGGTATTCGAATTGATATGGAAAAGGAATGGATCCATGTAAGGAAATCAAATACAGAGCCCGTATTCAGGATTATTGCGGAGTCAGAAAATGAAGAAAGATCCGAAGTCCTTGTAGGGGAGGTCACAGATTTGTTAAAAGCATTATAAAAGATTATTAATCCGGGAATATTTTGATAATATTGAATGTCAAATTGAGACAATGTTAAAATGTGTTAAAAATAGGATAACATTGAGAAATTGAAATACATTTGCAAAACCCCCTATCAGGCTTTTTGAATAAGAACTCAGGCTATATAATTAGGCTTTTGACTAAAAAAAATATAAACACATGAAAAAAATAGTTTTAATTAGTGTTGGTGTTGTACTTGCAGCCATTATTGTGCTGCTTATTGTAAACAGAGCCACCAGTAAGGAAGATCTCACACAGCTGGAAGCTGTGGTTAAGTTCGGAAAGTTTGATATTAATGTGGTTGTAACCGGTGAATTGCAGGCCGAACAGTCGGTTCAAATAAGCGGCCCTGCAAAACTCAGAACTTCCAGAAGTCACCGGTTTAGTCAAATAAAAATAACAGATCTTATTCCTGAAGGAACCATTGTAAAAGAAGGTGATTATATTGCAACCCTCGATCGGTCTGACGCAACAAACAGGCTGAAAGACCTGGAAGATGAAATGGAAGAAAAACGTAATACCCTGGAGCGGGTACAACTGGATACAACTATTAATCTTCGGAATCTCAGAGATGAATTGGTAAACCTGGAATATAACATGGAGGAGGCCGAAATCACTCTTGAACAGTCAAAATATGAATCTCCTGCAGTGATCCGGCAGGCCCAAATCAGTCTGGATAAAGCAGGAAGAGCATTTGCGCAAGCCAAATTAAACTACCGATTGAAGGCTCAACAATACAGGGCAGATATCAGGGAAGCTAAGATTAACCTGGCCCGCGAGCAAAGAGATTATGACGATATGGTTGACTTAATTTCCCAATTCACTATCATGGCACCAGCTCCGGGAATGATCATTTATCAAAAAGAATGGAGTGGGCAAAAAAGAAAAGTTGGATCTATGATCAGTGCCTGGGATCTTACTGTAGCAACATTGCCTGATCTTTCGTCATTAATTTCCAAAACCTATGTAAACGAAATCGACATCAGTAAAATTAGTAAAGGGCAACAAGTAAAAATTGGAGTGGATGCTTTCCCCGAAAAAGAATTTATGGGAGAAATACTGGAAGTGGCCAATATTGGAGAACAATTGCCCAATACCGATGCCAAAGTTTTTGAAGTGGTAATTAAACTGGATGGTGTGGATCCTGTTTTACGACCTGCAATGACAACCAGTAACAAAATTGTAACTGCTGAATTTGATAGTGTTATGTCAATTCCGCTTGAAACTATTCATGTGGAAGATAGCATTCCAATGGTTTTCAAGAAAAATGGAGTAAAACAGGTTGTTTTACTTGGGGCGTCTAATGAAAATGAGGTTATTGTTGAAGCTGGCTTGAGCCCGGGAGATAAAGTCTTATTGTCTCTCCCTGAAGAACCTGAGAATTTTAGATTGCAGGGGGAAGAAATCATTGATCAAATCAGGGAAAGAATACGTGAGGAGAAACTTGAAGAAGAGCGAATGAAGGCTGAAGCCGCAAAGGTCAATGAGCAAAGTAAAAAAATGCAACAATTTATGCGCATGGGTGGAGGTTCTTCCCAGGGTACAAGAGTATCTGTTAGTCCCAACCAGGGAAGCCGGAAGCAAACTCAGGAAAAGCCTGAAAAGAGAGTGGACACTAAGATAAGCACCACTGATTCCGTAAAAGTTAAGATACATTAAGAATTTGTTGTAAAACTCAGGAATATTTACTTGAAATCCACTGTATATGAAAAGATATTTTCATGATGTAACCATAGCCCTGGAATCTATACTTACCAATAAGCTGAAGTCAATTCTAACAGCCCTGGGGATTATTTTTGGGGTAATGGCAGTAATCACAATGCTGGCCATTGGAAAAGGGGCTCAACAAGAAATCCTCGATCAAATAAAAATGGTGGGAGTAAATAATATTCTGATTACCCCCATTGTTGAAGCAGGTAATACTGAAGAAGAAGGGGAAGATGGTGCCCGTCAGCAAAGTAAATTTTCCAGAGGATTAAGCCTGATGGATGTGGAAGCTATTTTAGAAGTGATTCCCAGTGTTCAGAAAATCAGCCCGGAGATATCCCTGAATTCATTTGTGCTTCAGAATGGAAGACGCTCACCTGCTAAAATCGTTGGTGTTTCAACAGATTATTTTGAACTCTATAACCTTTCACTTGAGAACGGAAGCTTTTTTAATGAATTTCAAAAAGATCATGGAGTAACGGTTTGCATTGTAGGAGCAAATATTAAAGCAAAATTTTTCAGCCAGGTAGACCCGGTTGGACAATACATTAAATTTGGAGATGTCTGGCTGAAAATTATTGGGGTACTGGAACGTACCGAAGTAAGTTTATCGGGCTTTGAAACAACCGGGGTAAATGTATATAACGATAATATTTATATTCCTGTAAAAACCATGTTGATGCGTTTCCAAAACAGGGCACTGGTAAATACAAGAGATAATTCCGGAATTAGCATCAGTGGAGGGGGACGTTTTATGAGGATGTCCTTCAGTTCTACACCAGGTGAGAATACAAGTTCAAATTATCATCAGCTCGACAGGATTATTGTACAGGTTAAGGAAACTGAACAATTGAATGCAACCACAGAAATACTCAGCAGGATGATGCTCAGACGACACCAGGATGTAAAAGATTTTGAAATTACTGTCCCCGAGCTTCTTCTCAAACAGCAACAAAGAACCAAAGACGTTTTTAATATTGTCCTTGGTGCTATAGCAAGCATATCTCTCGTGGTTGGTGGTATTGGAATTATGAATATTATGTTTGCTTCAGTCATGGAAAGAATAAAAGAGATCGGAACCCGGATGGCAATTGGGGCGAATAAAACAGATATTGTTGTGCAGTTTCTCTCAGAAGCAATTTTAATAAGTGTAACGGGTGGATTTATTGGAGTATTCCTTGGTATTTTATTTGCCCAAATTATAGAACAGGTATCTGATATTATAACTATTGTCAGCCCCTTTTCTGTTATTATAGCTTTTGGCGTTTCTGCGGCTGTGGGTGTTATTTTTGGTTATTCTCCAGCCAAAAAAGCGGCTGAAAAAGACCCAATTGAGTCATTGCGTTATGAATAATACAACAAGCAAGTAATTATGAAAAATAATAAAAGCATTGTACACTGGAAATTGAAATGGCATTTTTTCTTCTTTGTTATTGTAAGTATGTTAACATCAGGCATATTTGCACAATCTCAGAAAAGATTAACTCTCGACAATGTACTTGAGATTGCAAGAACCCAATCCCCTCAGTCCATTCTTGCTAAGCATAGATTTCTTGGGAATTATTGGGAATACCGGACCTTTAAGGCTAAATATCGCCCGGCATTAATGTTAAGCGGGGTCATGCCGGCCTATAACCGTTCGTTCGAAAAAAGGTATAACTCCTCTACCGGCGAGGATGAGTACGTAGAAATAAATCAGAACAATGTTCAGTTGGGATTAGACCTTACTCAAAACATTGGTCTGACGGGAGCATCAGTTTTTGCAAGAAGCGAGATTCAAAGACTTGATAATTTTGGAGATACCGAAAGCAGTCAATATATAACAACACCGGTAAGTGCAGGATTTCACCAGCCATTATTTGCTTATAATCCTTTAAAATGGGAAAAAAAGATTGAACCAATTAAATACGAAGAAGCAAAAAAAAGCTATATCGATAATATGGAGCAAGTGTATCAAAGAGCGGTTACTTTGTTTTTTAACCTTGCACTGGCAGAACAAAACATGAGAATTGCAATTTTCAATTACTCAAACTCAGATACACTTTACTTAATAGCCCAGGGCCGGTATAACATTGGTACTATTGCAGAAGATGAATTACTTCAAATGCAATTACGGTTTCTGAATGCAGGAGCAGACTTTAATCAAAGGCAGATTGACCTTCAAATCCAGGAGTTTCGGCTTCGGTCATTTCTTGGTTATAATGATAATGTAAGTATTGAATTAATTATTCCCAGTGAAATTCCTGACCTTACAGTTGATGTCAGCCAGGCATTGTCTCTGGCCTATGAGAATAACCCAGAGATACTCGGGCTTGAGCGTCAGCTTGTTGAAGCAGAAAGAGATGTGGCTATTGCAAAGGGAGAAAAGGGACTAAATGCAAATTTAACAGCCAGATTTGGTTACTCAGGAAGTGGTGCAACAGCTCCTGATGCTTATACAAATTTTGATAATACTCAGATGGTAAATCTCCAGTTTAGCGTGCCAATAATGGATTGGGGCCTGGGAAGAGGCAAGTACAAAATGGCTCAGTCAAACCAGGAAGTTGTAAGAACCAATGTAATGCAGGATAGAATTGATTTTGACCAATCTGTTTTTCTTGCTATATCGCAATTTAATTTCCAGGACGACCAGTTGTCTATAGCTGCAAAATCTGACACTATTGCCTCCAGGAGATATGAGGTGACCAAGCAAAGATTTTTAATTGGTAAAATTGATGTTTTAGAATTGAATGTAGCTGATTCTGAGAAAGATGTTGCTAAGAGAAACTTCATTACAGCACTCCGGAACTATTGGACAGATTTTTACAATGTCAGAAGATTAACTCTTTATGATTTTATAAAGAATGAAGGTCTTACTGCCGATTTTGACTCTCTGGTGGATTAAATGAAGATTTCAATAAATACACTTTAGTTACATAATGTGTTAAAGGGCATATTATTTCACTCTTAATTTCCGTAAATTAGTAGGTTGAAACATCCATAACAAAATATTCATCCTATTATTAATTAAATAAAAAGAAAATGAAAATAACAGTAATTGGCGCAGGAAATGTTGGAGCCACCTGCGCAGATGTAATTGCCCGAAAGGAGTTTGTCAATGAAGTGGTTTTATTAGACATTAAAGAGGGTATTGCTGAAGGAAAAACACTTGATTTGTGGCAAACTGCACCTATAGATAATTACGATACCCGTCTTACCGGTGTAACAAATGATTATACTGCTACAGCAGACTCCGAAATTGTGATCATTACCTCAGGGCTGCCACGTAAACCTGGAATGTCCAGGGATGATTTGATTTCTACAAATGCTAAAATTGTTAAAGAAGTAACCGAAAAATCAGTCAAGTATTCTCCCAATGCAATATATATTGTTGTTTCAAACCCCCTTGATGTAATGACTTATACCGCTAAGCTTGCTTCAGGGAAGGATGCCAAAACTGTTTTTGGAATGGCAGGAATCCTGGATACAGCCCGTTTTAGAGCATTTATTGCTACTGCTCTGAACTGCTCCCCGAAGGATATTCAAACCCTTATTCTGGGTGGTCATGGTGACACCATGGTCCCTCTTATCCGGTATACAACGGTAAGCGGTATTCCAATAACTCAACTTTTAGATAAAGAGACCTTAGATGCTATTGTTGCCCGTACCCGTGGTGGTGGAGGAGAACTTGTGAAGCTGATGGGAACTTCAGCATGGTACGCACCAGGAACTGCAGCTGCCCAGATGGCCGAAGCAATTATCAAGGATCAAAATAGGATTTTCCCTGTGTGCGTGGAACTTAATGGAGAATACAATGTTCACAACACTTACCTTGGAGTTCCGGTGAAACTTGGAAAAGGTGGGATTAAAGAAATTATTGAAGTTGATCTTAATGAGGAAGAAAGAAAAATGTTTGATCACTCTAAAGATGCTGTAAGAGGCGTTATGGATGTTTTAGATGGAATGAAATTCTTTTAAACCTCAAATTTACTTTTCTTAATATAACAATAGAAGGGTTAAAACCCTTGTGAGATAAAGTTTAACTAACCCCAGGCTTCCTGCCTGCCGGCAGGCATGGAAGTCTGGGGTTAATTATTGAATCATAAAAGAATGGGCTTTAGCCCCTAATTTTGGCGGTTAATTTCAAGCTAAACTAAAAAAAATTAATATCTTTGCGCGACATTTAAAAGACCTGTTATTGCCAAGAATTAAATACTTATAAAGAAATGCAAAACAAAGGAGCCATAATATTTCTTACCATTGCTGTAGCCATTGTCATCACCTATCATCTTTCCTTTACTGTTGCAACTTACATTGTAAAAAAAGACGCTTCGGAATATGCACAGGGAGACCTGGTGAAAGAGTCAAACTTCCTGGATTCAATTGCCAGTTTAAAGAAGGATGAGTGGAGTTATCTGGGAAATACATACAGAGAATGCCAGGAGAAGGAAATTAACCTGGGTCTTGACCTGAAAGGCGGTATGAACGTAATACTGGAAATCTCAGTAATAGATATTATCCAGTCACTTTCAAATTACAGTACCGACACTACCTATGTGCAGGCCCTGAACCTGGCAAGGGAGTATCAAAAAGATAGCCAGGAAGACTTTGTCACTCTGTTTGGAAATGCCTTTGAGGAAGTAGATGCCAATGCCAGGCTTGCTGCTATTTTTAATACTATGGAGCTGAGATCCAGAATTGATTTTAATTCAACAAACCAGGATGTTCTAAGGGTCATTCGTGATGAAACGGAAACTGCTATTAAAAATGCATACAATATTCTGGAAAGCAGAATCAACCGCTTCGGAGTGTCTCAGCCTAGTATTCAGAGACTTGGCACCCAGGGAAGAATAATGATTGAGCTTCCAGGTGTAAAAGACCCTCAGCGTGTAAGAAAACTCCTGAAAGGTACTGCAAACCTTGAGTTCTGGGAAACATATGACAATATTGAAATTGCTCCCTTTTTAATGGACGCCAACAATCGTCTGAAAGATATTCTGAGCGCACAGGAACAACTTGAACAAAGCACAGCTGAGGTGGAGGTCGTTGAGAATGAGCGACTTGCTGAGGATGATACTTCAAAAACAGAATCTTTACTGGATATTATGGCTGCCGATTCAAGTGCTGATGTAGATCAGGCTCAATCATTAGATCAGTTCAAAGATGAAAATCCTCTGTTTGCCGTTCTTTATCCCAACACTTCTCAGGATGGGCAATTTCAACATAGCTCAGTCCTTGGTTATGCTCATTACAGGGATACGGCTAAAGTGAATGCTTATTTACGAATGGAACAAATAAGCTCACTTTTCCCCCGTGACCTTAAATTAATGTGGCACTGGAAAGCATATAAGTATGATGAAGCTCAAAGCCTGATAGAGCTCCACGCTATTAAAATCACTACCCGTGATGGAAGAGCTCCTTTAAATGGAGATGTAGTTACCTCCTCCAGGGAAGAATTTAGTCAAACCAGCGGTGAAGCCAAGGTGAATATGAATATGAATGCCGAAGGCGCAAAAGTATGGGCGCGACTGACCAGGGAAAATGCCGGGAATTTTATTGCTATTGTTCTTGACGGATATGTTATTTCAGCCCCTGGGGTTAGCGGTGAAATTAAAGGAGGAAGCTCTGAAATTACTGGTGACTTCACCATTGCCGAGGCCCAGGACTTTGCAAATATTTTAAAATCAGGGAAACTTCCTGCTCCTGCAAAAATTATTCAGGAAACCATTGTTGGTCCAAGCCTTGGACAGGATGCAATTGATGCAGGACTAAACTCTTTTATGATTGCCTTTATCATTGTACTGCTCTATATGGTGTTTTATTATAGCCATAGGGCAGGGTTTGTTGCTGACCTGGCATTGATTGTAAACATGTTTTTCCTGATGGGAGTTCTTGCCTCCCTGGGTGCCGTTCTTACATTGCCGGGAATAGCAGGTATCATTCTTACTATTGGTATGTCTGTGGATGCAAATGTGCTTATCTTTGAACGTATTAAGGAAGAACTGGCTTCGGGTAAAGGAATTAAACTTGCCATTAAGGAAGGCTATAAAAACGCTTATTCTGCAATAATAGACGCCAACGTCACAACTCTTTTAACAGGGTCTATTTTGTATTTCTTTGGTACCGGACCAATTAAAGGTTTTGCAACTACTCTGGTTCTTGGTATTATCACCTCCCTGTTTTCAGCCATTTTTATTACCAGACTTATTTTTGAAAAATACCTGGATGAAGATGGAAAGTTCAGCTTCACAACTATTATTACTAAAGATGCTTTTAAGAATGTAAACATTAATTTCCTTAGTTACAGAAAGATTTCATACATAGCATCTTCTGCACTTGTTCTTATTGCTATTTTTTCCCTTTCAACAAGGGGCTTAAATTCAAGTGTTGATTTTACCGGGGGAAGAACTTTCGTGGTTCAGTTCCCTGAAGAGCACTCCTCTACCGATGTTGCAAATCTTCTAAAGGATGCATTTGGTGAAACTCCTGAAGTGAAAGTTTTTGGAGATATTACTCAGCTAAAGATTACTACCCAGTTTATGATTGATGATCCTGAAGCAGATAATATAGTTGAAGATAAACTTTACGAGGGCTTGAAACCTATTTTAGGTGCGGATGTTAGCGAGGAGGAGTTTCTTGCTGATTACAGGCAAAGTTCCCTTACTGTTGGGCCAACCATTGCAGACGATATTAAAGTCCGGGCTGTATGGGTAATTCTGCTTTCCCTGGTCGTTATGTTTGTCTATATCGTTATACGCTTTCGTAACTGGCAGTTTGGTATGGGTGCCGTACTTGCTCTTATGCATGATAGTTTAATTGTGCTTGGAATTTTTTCACTTCTCCATGGAATGCTTCCCTTTTCCCTTGAGATTGATCAGGCATTCATTGCCGCAATACTTACTGTTATGGGGTATTCTGTGAATGATACTGTGGTTGTTTATGACAGGATCAGGGAATATGTGGGGCTCTATCGTAAGCGCGAAAGATCTGAAATCATGAATGTTGCCCTGAATAGTACTTTGAGCAGAACCCTGAGTACTTCCTTGAGTACATTTATTGTACTTCTAACCGTGTTCATTTTTGGAGGTGAAGTAATCAGAGGATTCACATTTGCCTTAATGATAGGTGTTATTGTGGGAACCTATTCTTCCTTGTTTGTTGCTACTCCTATTGTTTACGATACAGTTAGAAAAGCAGAAACAACCCGTGTTCTGAAAGCCAAAAAGAGAGGCTAAGAGGGAAAAAGGTCAAATAGTCCTAAGGCCAAGGGTCTAAAGTCACAAGAAATTCTCTTAGATTATTAATTCTTTGACTTTCAATTTTGTGACTTTTCGACTTCTTTATCCTTTACCAATCAGTAAGATCTAACAGATAGGATGAATTAGTATGATTTATCTATTAAACTGCATTTTTATATTCCTTACATCTTTAGTAAATTCGTAGCTAATAATAAATCATATTGGGCTTGATTTTGCTCTGAAAAAGATTAACAAATGAACAGTTTATTATTTATTAGTGGCGGAGAGATCTTCATTGTTATGATAGTCGTGTTGTTGTTGTTTGGAGCAAATAAAATTCCTGAAATTGCCAAGGGACTTGGAAAAGGGATGAGAGAATTTAAGAAGGCTACGGATGATATTAAAAAGGAGATCAATGACAGCTCAAGCAATATGGTTGACGATATAAAAGATATAAAAGACACATTTAAGGATATAAAATAAAAAACACTACCTCCGGGAGATTACCCAGACCCTAACCAGTCCAGGAGAAACTACAAAACCAGATGGATAAGCTCTTACCTGATGTATTTATTGTTATTATCAGTATTGCAGCTATTATTTTTGGTTCTATCTGGCTGGTGGATTCAACAGTTCGTGTAGCCCGTAAACTAAAAATTCCGGAACTGGTAATTGGTCTTACAATTATGGCCATGGCTACTTCCGCCCCAGAGTTTATGGTAACCATTATGAGTGCTCTTAGGGGCATTGGTGATATTTCGGTTGGAAATATTGTTGGTTCAAACATCTTTAACCTGGGATTTATCCTGGGCGGAACAGCCATTTTTCATAGCTTGAAAACCGACCCAAAGGTAACATACAGAGATGGGGGATTTTTATTATTTGGAACCCTGTTATTACTGGTTTTTTTAGTTTTTGATCACTCCCTGGACAGGTATGAGGGGTATATTCTCATATCACTACTTTTGATTTATCTTGTTTACCTGTTCTGGAAGAAAGAAGCCCCGGAGCCGGAGGCTGAAACAGGTGATATGCGATTTTATGATCCTTTACTTATGATATTGGGCATTGTCATGGTCCTTGCAGGAGCTCACTTCATGGTAGGTTCTGCAAGAAACCTGGCTGTAGTAATGGGAGTTTCTGATTGGGTTATTGCAGCAACTATAGTTGCTGCAGGAACCTCCGCACCGGAGTTTGCTATTAGCCTCGTGGCTGCAATTCGTGGACGATACGGCCTTTCTGTTGGTAACCTTATTGGAAGTGACATGTTTAATATTTTCGGGGTACTGGGGGTAGCGGCTATCCTGAATAAAGATTTACCAATAGATCCAAAATCAACAGTTAGCCTGTTTTTATTATTTGCAATGGTTTTTCTTGTTCTGGTATTTATGAGAACTGGCTGGAAGATCTCAAGGAAGGAAGGTATTATTTTGGTAAGCATTGGCTTGATACGCTGGATTATAAGCTTTGCCGATATCGATATAAATATCTTTTAACTAAATTCGTGAAACTCAAATGATACAGATAATAAATATCACAAAATCTTTTGGCGATCTGCAGGTTCTTAAGGGTATAGACATGGAAGTTGCAGAGGGTGAGATAGTTTCTATTATTGGTGCCAGCGGAGCAGGAAAAACAACCCTCCTTCAAATCCTTGGCACCCTGGATAAACCAGATGCAGGAGAGATCTTTTTTAAGAAAGTGAACCCTCTAAAATTAAAAGAAAAACAACTATCTAAATTCAGGAATCAGAATATTGGTTTTATTTTCCAGTTTCATCATTTATTACCTGAATTTACTGCTCTCGAAAATGTATGTATTCCAGGTTTTATTGGTAATATGTCCCGATCAAAAGTCGAGAAAAAAGCAAAAGACTTACTTGAATTCTTAAATCTGAGTGATAGGTTAGAACACAAACCTTCAGAATTATCGGGTGGTGAACAGCAAAGAGTAGCCGTTGCAAGAGCACTGATTAACGACCCCGAAGTTATTCTTGCAGATGAACCTTCAGGGAACCTGGACAGCAAAAATAAGAGTGAACTTCATGAATTACTGAAATCCTTACGATCCCAGTTGAACCAGACCATTGTAATAGTTACCCACGATAAAGATCTTGCAGGGATATCAGACAGGGTGCTTACAATGAAAGATGGATTAATTCTTTAGCCTTTTTCTTACCGATATGCTTTTCCCTTCTTTTAATGATCTAAAAGATTTCCTGGAGTTGAAATATTCTGAGTTCAATACTCCACAATATATTGAATCTGATCCAATCCAGGTGCCTCATCAGTTTTCTGAAAATAATAATATTGAGATAGCAGCATTTCTGACTGCTATCATTACATGGGGAAGAAGAAGCATGATAATTCCCAAGGCATTTGAGTTTATGCATTTAATGGGAAACCAACCATATGAATTTGTACTTCAGGCAAGCGAGAATGAGATTCGCAGCATTGAGAAATTCCAGTATAGAACATTTATGGGACTTGATGCTGTCTCTTTTATCAGGGCCTTAAGGAAGTTGTATGGAGACCATGGAGGACTTTACACGATTTTCGAAAAGGAGTATAAAGCGACAGGAGATATCAAACAAACATTATCCAGGTTTCGCAAGATTTTTCTAGAATACGATTTTCCTTACAGAAGCTTAAAGCATTTAGCTAATGTTGATAGCGGCTCTGCTGCAAAAAGACTAAATATGTTTCTGAGGTGGATGGTGCGTAAAGATGACAGAGGTGTGGATTTTGGCTTATGGACAAAAATCTCACCTGCCGACTTAATGATTCCACTGGATATTCATGCCGGGAATGTAGCTCGCAAGCTTGGAATCTTGTCACGAAAACAAAGTGACTGGAAGGCGGTAGAAGAAGTAACATCTTACTTGCGAAAACTTGATCCGGAAGACCCTGTTAAATATGATTTTGCCCTTTTTGGACTTGGAGTATTTGAGAAATTTTAACCCGCTTTTCTCGTGTACTCTTTGCGGTTTCACTAGCTCAAATCTTCAACTTTCCCGGAAATAATTTCCCATTCATAAAGAAGTTGCTCCTGTTTATGCTTCAATTTCTTATAGCTGTTAAAAATATCATCTTTGTTTTCTAATCCGGATAAGGATTCGGGGTTTTCCAGTATATTGTCAAGATCCTTAATTTTATTCTCAATCTCTTCAATTTCCTTTTCCTTCCTTACAAGCTCATTGCTTACTTTTCTTAGCTCTTTTTGTTGGTTTTTTCTATCCAGGTATTGCTGTTTATTACTTTTATCCTTTCCATTTTTTTTGTCCTTTTTTGAAAGTTTAGAACTTTTTTCCAGTTCATTAAGAGAACCTAGTTTTCTTTTCTCCAAAAACTCCTGAATCCCACCCATATATTCTTTTATTTTATGAGCTTTGAATTCATAAACCTTGCTTACAAGACCATCCAGGAAATATCTGTCATGAGAAACCACAATAAGGGTTCCGCTGTAATCAACCAGAGCTTTCTTAAGAATGTCTTTTGATTTCAGGTCCAGGTGGTTGGTAGGTTCGTCAAGAATAAGTAAAGATACTGGCTTAAGTAATAGCTTTATCAGTGATAACCTTGATCGTTCTCCTCCTGAAAGAACTTTAACCTTTTTGTCAACTTCATCTTTACCAAACAGAAAAGATCCAAGGAGACTTCTTATCCTTGTTCGTATATCTCCGATTGCCGCATCATCAATAGTTTCCAGAATACTTTTACTTTCATCCAGTAATTCGTCCTGGTTCTGCGCGTAATAACCGATACTCACATTATAGCCTAAACGCAATTTTCCGGTATAATCAAGTTCATTTACAAGAATCCTGGCCATGGTTGTTTTACCCTCCCCATTCCTGCCCACAAATGCTACTTTTTCACCTCTTTCTAAAATGAAGGATGCTTTGTTTAGAACTTGCCTGGAATCGAAACTCTTACTTAAATCCTCAGCTTCACATACAATATCCCCGGAGCGGGGAGGGGCTGGGAATCTGAAATTTATTTCTCCCTCGTTCTCTTCAATCTCTATCAATTCCAGTTTTTCAAGTTGCTTGATCCTTGATTGTACCTGGTTGGCTTTTGTTGCCTTATACCTGAATCGTTCAATAAATTCTTCGGTTTTTTCAATATGCTTCTGCTGGTTGCGGTAAGCAGCCAATAATTGTTCGTTGCGTTCTTTCCTGAGCGCCAGGAATTTTGAATAGGGAACTTTATAATCATGCAATTGTCCCAAATAGATCTCAACCGTTCTTTTAGTTACCGAATCTAAAAAAATCCTGTCATGCGATATCAGAACCAGCGAACCGCTATAATTCTGAAGAAACTCTTCCAGCCAGATAATAGATTCAATATCCAGATGGTTGGTAGGTTCATCCAATAAGAGGAAGTTGGGTTTCTTAAGAAGGATCTTTGCAAGTTCAATCCTCATTCTCCAGCCACCACTGAAATTGGAGCATGGTTCAGAGAGGTTTTCACGATGAAAGCCAAGTCCCAAAAGAACCTGTTCGGTTTCTCCATACACATTTGCCCCACCAAGGAATTCATACCTTTCTGATGCTTCTGAATGCTGATTAATCAGTCTTGAATATTCTTTTGTATCAAAATCACTCCTGCTGTTAAGCTCCTCACTGAGATTTGCAATTCTTTTTTCAAGAGATAGTGTTTCCTCAAATGCAGTAAGAGCCTCCTCAAGTACAGATTTATTTGTTTTGAAAATCATTTTTTGAGGAAGGTATCCAATACTCAGGCCATTTGGTATATTTAGCTTTCCTTCTTCAGGAGTTTCTTTGCCTATAATCAGTTTTAATAAAGTTGATTTGCCTGCCCCATTTCGGCCAACTAAGCCAAGCCTCTCTTTTTCTGCAATGCTCAAAGAAATCTTATTGAAGAGTTCAAATCCCCCGTATCTAACCGATATGTCCTGAAGTGTAATCATTATAATTTTGAATGTGCAAAGATAGGGAAATAAAGGATTCGAATATTGGAATATTGGAATGTTGGAAACATCTTGTAGTGAAATGAGAAAATGTTTCCAATCTTTAATTTGTGCATTAGTTTTTAATCAGTGCATTCGTGATTACTTTCTTTGCGGTTCTCTGCGACTTCTTTGCGCCCCTTTGCGTAACAGGTCTTTTCTGATATTTTGACTTTATACAATTCTACCCTTGGACTCTGGCTTCTTCTTTTCATTCAGGCTTTATTTCTAGCCTTTGATTATTGCCTCTTTACTTTAATCTTTTTACTTTTATCCTTTATCTTAATCAGGTACTCATGGGACGAAAAAGAAAAAAATTACCACTTCTTGAAAATGTTGAGGTGGTGGATATCGGAGCAGAGGGAAAATCTATTGCACGAATTGATGACATGGTGATTTTCCTTACAAATACTGTTCCGGGTGATATTGTTGATGTTCAGGTTAATCGTAAAAGGAAAAATTTCCTTGAAGGATACCCTGTGAAGTTCCATAAGTATTCTGAGGACCGAATAAAGCCATTCTGCCCGCATTTTGGAGTCTGCGGAGGTTGCAAATGGCAGAGTTTATCCTATTCCGATCAACTCGCCTATAAAGAAAAGCAGGTAAAAGATCAGTTGACAAGGATTGGAAAAATATCGAAAGAAGAAGCCGAACTCATTTCTCCCATAATTGGCTCTGAGAATATTAAGTATTACCGGAATAAACTGGAGTATACTTTTTCTAATAAGAAATGGCTAAGCTGGGAAGAACTCAATTCCGGAGAAGAATTTCCTGACAGAAATGCCCTGGGTTTCCATATTCCCAAAATGTTTGATAAGGTTTTGGATATCGAAGAGTGCTATTTACAGCCTGAACCCTCCAATAAGATCAGAAACTGGGTGAGGAGCTTTTCTGCAAAGGCAGAAATGAGCTATTTTGATTTACGTAATCACGAAGGTCTCTTAAGAAATCTGATCATCAGAACAAGTAATACCGGAGAGGTGATGGTAATAGTTTCATTTTTCAGGGAGGAAAGAAGAAGCAGGGAATCCCTTCTATCTGCCATGTTAAAGGAGTTTCCAGGGATTACTTCCTTAATGTATGTGATCAATCAAAAAGCGAACGATACAATCCTCGATCAGGAGATTATCTTGTATAGTGGGAAGGAATTTATAGTAGAGAAAATGGAGGATCTTGAATTTAAAGTAGGACCAAAATCGTTTTACCAGACAAATTCATTACAAGCATATAAACTTTATCAGGTTGCAAGAGAATTTGCAGGATTGAAAGGCGGGGAAATAGTTTATGACTTTTATACCGGTACCGGAACTATTGCTCTTTTTATGTCTGAAAAAGCAGGAAAAGTGGTTGGAATTGAGTCAGTACCTGAAGCTATTGAAGATGCAAAAGAAAATGCCAGGAGCAATTCCATAAAAAATTCATTTTTTTATGCCGGGGATATAAAAGATGTATTTTCGAAAGACCTGATCAGTAAGCATGGATCACCTGATGTTGTAATTATGGACCCTCCACGGGCCGGATTGCACGCAGAAGTAATTGCGTCCCTGCTTGATATTCAGCCCCCCAGGATAGTCTATGTAAGCTGCAATCCTGCCACTCAGGCACGAGACATCCAGCTTTTATCAGAGGTATATGCAATAAAAAGAATTCAGCCCGTTGACATGTTTCCACAAACCCATCATGTAGAAAATGTTGTTCTGCTCGAACCAAAATAACACAAGAGCCACATTAGCAGTTCGAATAATTTAAAATTTTCTCACTACTCACCTCTCATCTCTTCTTCAGTCTCTTGCCCTGTGCCCTGCGCTTCCACTCACCTCCTCTTTTCTTCCCTTTTATCTTTTTCCTTTAATCTTTAATCTTTTTTTGTCTTGCCCTGCGCCCTTAGCCCTGTGCTTCCTCTCATCTTTTATCTTTTCTTTCTTTCTCCCTTTCGCCCCCTCTCCCCGTCGCTCCCTCGCTCTTTCTCCTCTCTCCCTCGCCTTTCTTCCCCTGCGCCCTGCGCCCAATCTTTCTTACACCAGGTATTTCCTGGAAATCTTCTCTTCAGGATATTCTTTTGAGAAATCGAGCCAGTATTTACGAATTGTACCTTTAATATCTTTTCTTAATATCAGTATCCCGATTAAATTTGGTACCGTCATAATAGCTATCGTTAAATATGATAGTGACCAGATAATTGTGGTATCAGTGAATGAGGCAACAAAAAAGGCCAGTACATACACCATCCTATAGTAGACAACATACTTTTGACCTACAAGATAGGTTATGGCCCTGTCTCCATAGTAAGACCATGATATTGCAGTTGAAAAGGCGAATAGTAACAAGCCAATGGAAACAATATATTTTCCCCATTCGCCAAGAACACCACGGGTAAAAGCCCTGGTTGTTAGCGGGGCACTATGCATCAAAGATCGGCCCTGAATAATGATTTTGTCGGAAGAGCCTTTTACAAAAAGCCCTTTGATCCATTCTCCGGGATTTACTTTAGCTTCTTCGGGGAAAACCATTTTTCCATTCTCAATAATGATTTGTCCGGTAAATGGATTTACTCCTTTAAGGAATTTGATATCCTCAGCAACTGATTCTGCATGCAGCAAGCTTATGTTTTCAGTTTCCAGTTTTCCTTCAATTACTTCAATAGGGCCATTATAAATCTGTAGTTTTGGCAAATCTAAATCATTGCTTATATGATTAGAAAGCTTAATTCTATGCGATTCAACTTCGTCATCATAATTACCAACAACAAATTCCATGTCAGTTTCCTGGAATTGATTTTCAAGTTTTTCATTCCACACTCCCGAGGAAAGAAGTACTAGTCCTGTAAGTGTGCAAATGACAATGGTGTCAATAAAAGGTTCAAGAATTGCAACCATTCCTTCTGAAACAGGTTCGGGTGCTTTAGCTGCCGAGTGGGCAATAGGAGCAGATCCCTGGCCGGCTTCATTCGAGAATAAGCCCCGGTTAACTCCCCTGTTTACGGCAAATGCAAAGGTGGCTCCAAGAAACCCTCCGGTTGCTGCAGTACCTGTGAAAGCATTGCTGAAAATGGAAAGGAAGGAGGGAATGATATTTTCAAGATTAGTGAATATTACCAGCAGAGCACCTATAAGGTAAATGCTGGCCATAAGCGGTACAAGAGTGGCAGTAACTTTTGCTATTCTCTTAATTCCTCCAATGATGACCATTGCAAGCAATACTGCAAGGACTGCCCCGGTAACAATGTGGCTGATCCCAAATGTGGCAAACACTGAATTGGAAATGCTGTTGATTTGCGGAAGACTTCCGGTTCCGAAGGAAGACAACACCGTGGCTACTGCAAAAAAACCACCCATTATAACCCCAACCTTAATCAACTTGCCATTTTTTCTCTTGATGTTCAGTCGCTTCTTCATGTAATACATGGGTCCTCCTGAAACTGATCCATCTGGCAAAATATCCCTGTATTTATGCGAAATAGATACCTCCACAAATTTTGTGGTCATTCCAATAAATGCTGTGACCAGCATCCAAAATAGTGCCGCCGGCCCGCCAAGATGAATGGCCAGTGCTACACCGGCAATATTTCCGGTTCCAACTGTTCCTGAAAGGGCAGTAGTTAATGCCTGGAAGTGTGAAGTGTCTCCAACATCGCTTTTATGATCATATTTTCCCGAAACAATTCTGAGGGCATGCTTAAAATACCTGATTTGTGGGAACCCAAGGTAGAGGGTGAAAAATATTCCTGTGCCAAGTAGCAGGAAAACAAACCATGGGTGTCCACCAATATATCCATCGAGCCAGACCAGGAAATCATTTACTGCATGCATGCTTTTTGTATTAATTTAAGGAAACAAATGTAGCAATTCTGTGACACTAAGAAATGATATGTAATAAAAGAAAAAGAGTTCCCGAGACCGGAAACTCTTTACCCCTAACTTTTATCCTTTCGGATAGAATAAAAACAACCAATTAATCCATCTAAAACTGGTATTTTTATTATTTAACCCCACAAACCAATTACAATCTCTGTGCCACTATTCACAATGCCCACATAATCAACAACATGTGACAGGGAGGCTGTTTTTGAAAGGAATTATTTTTGTTCGGTTTTAATACATGGGAGGTTCGTTTTCGAACAAAAATTGCTTCTGGTATAATGAAATGTTAATTTTTGTTAAGGAAGGGCATATTTTTTCAACTACATAAATCCCCTGCCTGCACTGCTTATGGAGAATTTCCGCGTAGCGGATTAAGTATTGGTGTGCCGGGCATGTTTTTATACTAAGGGGTGCAAGTCCCGAGAGAGCCGTAATGACCGGAATCTCCTAGCCGAGAGCAAGGGTGTCCATCGTGAGATGGAATCTAAAGG
>JAUVKW010000217.1 GCA_030596025.1 Bacteroidota bacterium
CCTTTAGAGGGGGCATAAATAAATTTGACCCGGCACAAAATAAATTTTCACATTACAAACATAGCCCTACAAATCCTGGCAGCCTTAGCAGTAACAATATTAGTGTGATCTATGAGGATAGGACAGGCAATTTGTGGGTTGGAACCATTTCAGAAGGATTGAATAAACTTGATAAATCGAACAATAAATTTATACATATCTTACACAACCCTGATGATGAAAGTAGCCTGAATGGAAATAGTGTTTATACTATTTTTGAGGATAAATCAGGTCTTATCTGGATTGGTGCGGGTGGACTGAATATTTATAACAGGAGCCAGAACCAATTCAAGCACTTCACACATAATCCGAACAATTCCAATAGTTTAATTAATAATAAAGTAACATGCTTTTTTGAAGACATGCATGGTGATATTTGGATTGGAACTCAGACTGGCGGAATAAACCAATACAATGCTGAACGTGAGTTTTTCATACCATACAAATATGATCCAAATAATCAATTTTCATTAAGTAATGATAATATAAGTGCTATTACCAAAGACTCTAACGGAAATTTGTGGATATCGACCAGGGGTGGAGGAATTAATAAATACGACACCAAATCCGGAAAATTTACTCATTATGAAGAATCAGAGAATATACCAGACTCAGATGGCATAAACTACGTAAATGGTATAAGAATTGACAGCTCCGGGATTATGTGGCTTGCCACTTACGATAAAGGTTTGGTTAAATATGACATTAAAAAAAATAAATATACAAAATTCATAAGTAAGCCCGGTGATCCTACGAGCATTTCAGGAAACTACTTATTGCGAATTTACAAAGACAGTAAGGACAGAATATGGCTAGGTTCCTGGGGTGGAGGATTAAGTCTGTACCATAGAAAAACTAATAGTTTTACCAGGTTTTTGCATAATCCTGATGATCCAGGATCGCTCTGTGGAAATATTGTTTATTCAATTTATGAAACAAATCAAGGCAATACCAAAACATTATGGGTAGGCACCAGCAGTGGATTGTCCTTTATGAATATCGGGGACTCGATTTCCAGTATTTTTAAACATATCTTCATTAAAGATGGTCTTCCAAGCAATGTAATATATGGAATTTTGGAGGACAATTCCGGAAATCTCTGGATAAGTACCAATCACGGAATCTGTAATTATAATCCTCAAACAAATACATTTAAGAATTACGATCAAAAAAATGGTCTGCAAAGCAATGAATTTAATGGCGGCGCCTGTCTGAAATTAAAAAACGGAGAACTACTATTTGGTGGTGTAAACGGTTTTAATTCTTTTCATCCCGATAGCATTAAAGAAAGTGGCTTTTCCCCGCAAGTGGTATTTACTGCATTTAATATTTTTGATCAACCACAAAACCTGGATCGTGTAGAAGACACTACGCATGCAATTAAACTATCGCATAGGCAGAACTTCTTTTCTTTTGAGTTCGCAGCCCTGGACTTCTCCCAACCGGCAAATAACAAATATAAATATTTTATGGAAGGAGTTGATAAAGAATGGATTGAGGCTGGGAACCGAAGATATGTCAGCTATACAAATATTGATCCCGGAGATTATGTTTTCAGGGTCAGAGGCAGCAATAGTGATGGTGTATGGAGCCCAAATGAAGCATTTCTGAAAATTAATATAACACCACCCTACTGGCAAACAATTTGGTTTAAATTCTTGGTAGTTGTCGCCTTTTTATTAACTCTGTATACATTCCACCGGTATAGGATTACCAGGTTACTTGAAATTGAACGATTGCGTATTCGTATTGCAAGTGACTTACATGATGAAATTGGTTCGGCCCTTACACGAATAGCCATTCATTCTGAACAAATACAGAATAGTAAAGACAATAATAGAGTGCTAACTTCCTCAAAAAAAATTGGAACCATCAGCAGGGAAGTGATTTCTACTATGAGTGATATAGTCTGGTCTATTGATGCCCGCAATGATACTCTTAAAGATTTACTGGACAGAATGTTTGATTTTACCCACAATACACTTTCTGTTCAGGATGTTAAAGTTTCTTTTTCACAAATTGGATTAGACAAGAACAAAAAAATAAGGATCAATTACAGACAGAATATTTTCTACATTCTTAAAGAAGCCATAAATAACATTGTAAAACATGCATCAGCCACAGAGGTGAATATCATTATGCACAATGATGAGAAAAATTTTAAGATGCAAATTATTGATAATGGCAAAGGATTTGATTCTGCTCAGATAAGATATGGGAATGGTTTAAAAAATATGCAAATGAGAGCTGAAAGAATCCGCGGTAAGTTAACTATAAATACAAATAAAGGAACAAAGATACTCCTGGAAACAAAAAGGTTATAATATGATAAAAATCCCATGTATATGGTATTTCCAGTTAAAAATGATTTAAGTAATATGCGAGTATGATTCATGTAGCCATAATAGAAGACGATCAGGTGATCCGGGATGGTATCCAGGAATACCTTAACAATCAGTCAGACTTGATCTGTGACACCGCAAAAGAAACAGTAGAGTCATTCCTGGCTGTTTTAAATAATGAAAATATCCCTGATATAATTTTAATGGATATAGGATTACCTGGCATGTCGGGCATAAGCGGAATAAAAATCATAAAAGAGAGACATCCCGATATTAATATTCTTATGTTTACTGTTTATCTCGATTCTCATAAGATATTTCAATCATTATGTGCCGGGGCATCAGGATATCTTCTAAAAAATATTCCTTTTTCTGAAATCAAAAGTGCTATTGAAATTGTTCAAAATGGTGAATCATTCATGTCTCCACAAATAGCCCGAAAAGTCATCGATCATTTTCAGGAAGGCAGGAAAAAGGCTGTTAAATCACCTCTTACTAAAAAAGAAAAGGAAATTGTGCTTGGGCTTGTTGATGGTTTAAGTTACAAAATGATAGCGGAAAAGGGATTCATTTCGCTGGAAACAGTTTGCACACACATAAAAAACATCTACAAAAAACTTCATGTTCACTGTAAAGCCGAGGTGATCAGAAAATCCCTTAGTGGAGAAATATAATCTGAACTAAAGGAAATCCAAACCGGCTTTCCTTCTTTTCAAACATCCTAATGCCAGGTCTATAGTTGGTTCCGGGAATCACCCGGACCTGATAGATCAAAGATGTAGAAATATACCATATTTATGGGATGTCAAAAATCACTGGAAAGTTGTATATTGCATTATAATAAAGGTGTGTATAAGGACATTCCTAACAAAATCATTATGATCTAGAAAATTCACCAAAATTAATTCAGAAACATATGAACCGTCTTTTACTTTTTTCTTTGATTCTTACCTGCTCTCTTCAGGTGTTTTCTCAGTTCCAGGCCAAAATAACTAACAGCTTCTCAGGCATGAACCGCCTCTATGATGTGTACCCGGATTTAAACCATTACCGTTACGAATTCTAGGAAGATGGCATGAAAGGGGTTGTGATCGTGAATCCGGAGGCCAACCAGACCTTCATTCTGATGCCTGATAAGAAATTTTTCCAGAAAACCACCTGCGATGATATGTTTAGTGCGATGAATGATCCTGTTCAGTCATATCAACAATTTAAACAGTATGGTAAAGAAAAATCAGTTGGCAATGAACGGATAAATGGTCTCAACTGCATAAAAAAAGAACTTTACCGGGGAGATTCAAAAGTATATACAATGTGGTTTTCAGAGGAACTGAATTTCCCGGTAAAAATTATTAATCACCCTGCAAATGTATACATGCTACTGTCCGATATAAAAAAATGGGTAATAAAAACCGTTTCTCTCCCTTTCGAGGGAACTATAAAAAGAGGCACAAAACTTAAATTTAAAATAACTGAAAGTAAAAACTGCAATTTTTCTTATGCAAACAATACAGATAAACCGGCCAAGTTTATCCGCCATTCTTTCAGAGACGGCAAAGAAAAGCCGGAAGATGAACAGGGGCTAATAAAGTACAGGACGTTCAGGCTTTACCCTGGGGATAAATCAACTTCGACATATGCTTG